>JBJOQI010000172.1:0-9795 GCA_046050045.1 Pseudomonadota bacterium
AGGTAGTTCGAGGCGAGGATCAGGACCGAGGCGGACACGACCGCGGATTTGGTCGCGGCGCCCACGCCCTGCGCGCCGCGGCCCGAGGTCATGCCGTGGTAGCAGCCCATGAGCGCCACGATGAAGCCGAAGACCGCGCCCTTGACCAGGCCCGAGCCGACATCCCAGAATTCAAGGAAATCGACGGTGTTCTGCAGATAGGCGGCCGGGTTGAAGCCAAGCCGGGTGGTGCCGACCAGATAGCCGCCGAGAATGCCGATGGAGTCACCGGCGGCCACAAGCACCGGCACGGCGAGCGTCGCCGCAAGGATGCGGGGGACGGCCAGATACTTCAACGGGTTGGTCGACAGCGTCGTCAGCGCGTCGATCTGTTCGGTGACCTTCATCGTGCCAAGTTCGGCCGCGATGGACGACGCCACGCGCGCCGCGACCATCAGGCCGCCGAGCACGGGGCCAAGCTCGCGTACCATGCCGATGGCTGTGATCGAGGGCACGACCGCCTCGGCGTTGAAGCGCGCGCCGCCGGCGTAGATCTGCAGCGCAAGCGCCCCGCCGGTGAACAGTGCGGTCATGCCCACGACCGGCAGCGAGAACCAGCCGATCTGCAGAAGGGCAAGGCCAAGCTCCCTCGGGTAGAAGGGCGGGCGCACCAGATGCGACAGCACCTGAGCGGCAAAGATCGCGACCCGGCCCACCGCGGCCAGGCCCGTCAGGACGGTCCGGCCAAGGCGGGCGATGGGGGCGAGGGGGTTCACCCCTGCGCCCCGAGGTAGCTGCGGGCGTAACGCGGGCCGAGGGCAGTCAGTACCTCGTAGCCGATGGTGCCCGCCGCGGTGGCAAGGGCGTCGACGCCCTGCTGGTGCCCGAGGATCTCGAGCGTATCGGGAACCGTCTGCAGATCGGTCACATCGACGGTGATGAGGTCCATCGACACGCGGCCCACGGCGGGGCAGGGCAGATCGCCTGCCCAGAGTGTCAGGTTTCCCGACAGCGACCGGTGCAGCCCGTCGGCATAGCCGCCCGAGACGGTGGCGATGCGCGAGGGTCGCGGCGCGGTCCAGGCGTTGGCATAGCCCACCGTCTCGCCCTCGGCCACGTCGCGCACCTGCACGACGGGCAGGGCCAGCGTCACGACCACCTGCGCCTCGTCAAAGGGCTGTCCTCCATAGAGGCCGACGCCCGGGCGCGTCACGTCGAAATGGTACTTGTCACCCAGCAGGATGCCGCCCGTTGCCGCCAGCGACCGGCGCACGCCGGTGCCGTCGGTCATGCGGTGGAACTCGGCCAGTTGGATGGCGTTCATCGGGTTGCCGGGCTCATCGGCGCAGGCGAGGTGGCTCATCACCAGAAAGGGCTTGGCCTGCAGCACGCGGGCCGCCACGCTGCCCCATTCGCCGCGTTCCATCCCCAGCCGGTTCATGCCGGTGTCGAGCTGGATGCCGAATGGCTTGCCGGGCAGTGCCTCGAACTGGCGCTGGACCTGTTCGGGCGTGTTCAACATGGGGGTAAGGCGTGCGGCCTCGATCAGGGCGGTATCGCCGGGCAGGTGACCTGCCATGACGCAGATCGCACCCTTGGGGCCTATCGCCTTGCGCACGGCTGCGCCCTCTTCCGCGACGGCGACGAAGAAGGTCTTGGCCCCGGCGCGGGCCAGGGCCTTGGCCACGGGGCCGGCCCCCAGGCCATAGGCATCGGCCTTGACCACGGCGCCGGTCTCGGCGTCTTCGGCAAGGGCAGCCAGCGCGCGCCAGTTCGCGGCGACGGCGTCCAGATCGATCGTCAGAAGTCCTGTGCTCATGCGCGGGGGTTTCCTTCGGTGCGCGCCGAAGGTCAAGATGCAAAGACGACGCGCAAGGGATCAGAAGCCGGTGCCGCCGTCCTGCTGCCAGGGCTTCACCAGGTTGCCAAAGCGAGTGAAGCGCCCTTCGAAGGACAGTTCGACCGTGCCGATTGGCCCGTGGCGCTGCTTGCCGATGATGACCTCGGCCTTGCCGTGGACCTGCTCCATGATCTCCTGCCACTTGGCCATGCCGTCAAGGTCATGGTCGCCCGGCTTTTCGCGCTCGCGGTAGTATTCCTCGCGGAAGACGAACATCACCACGTCGGCGTCCTGCTCGATCGAGCCGGATTCGCGCAGGTCCGACAGTTGCGGGCGCTTGTCGTCGCGGCTTTCGACCTGACGCGACAGCTGCGACAGCGCGACCACGGGGATGTCGAGTTCCTTGGCGATGGCCTTGAGGCCCTGAGTGATCTCGGACACTTCCTGAACGCGGTTTTCCTTGGAGGTGCCCTTGAGAAGCTGCAGGTAGTCGACCATCAGCACGTCAAGCCCGTGGGTACGCTTCAGCCGCCGCGCGCGGGCCGCGACCTGGCTGATCGGCAGGGCGGGCGTGTCGTCGATGTAGAGCGGGCAGGCTTCCAGCGCCTTGGCGGCTTCGACGAAACGGCGGAATTCCTCTTCGGTCATGTCGCCGCGGCGGATCTGTTCCGAGGGCACCTCGGAAGCTTCCGACAAGATGCGCGCGGCCAGCTGCTCGGCAGACATTTCAAGGCTGAAGAAGCCGACGACGCCGCCCTCGACCGCGCCTTCGGTGCCGTCGGGCAGGCGGCCGCGGCGATGGGCCTTGGCGATGTTGAAGGCGATGTTGGTGGCAAGCGAGGTCTTGCCCATCGAGGGGCGACCGGCAAGGATCAGGAGGTCGGACTTGTGCAGCCCGCCCAGCTTGCGGTCCATGTCGATCAGGCCGGTCGAGATGCCCGCGAGCCCGCCGTCGCGCTGGTAGGCGGCGTTGGCCACGTTGACCGCATCGGTCACGGCCTTGAGGAAGGACACGAAGCCCCGTTCTGCCTGCCCCTGTTCGGCCAGCTTGTAGAGATGCTGTTCGGCCGAGGTGATCTGGTCCTTGGGGTCGTCCTCGACCTTGGCCTGGGCCGCGCGGGCCTGGATGTCCTGGCCGAGCCGGATCAGCTCGCGGCGCACGGCAAGGTCATAGATCATCTGGGCATAGTCGCGCGCGGCGAAGGCGCTGATCGCGGCCCCGGCGATACGGGCCAGATAGGCCGGGCCGCCCAGTTCCTTGAGCCCGGCGTCGTCTTCCAGATAGCCCTTGAGCGTGACGGGCGAGGCAAGCGCGTTCTTCTGGATGCGGGCGACCGCGATCTCGAAGATGCGCTGGTGGACGGGTTCGAAGAAATGCTCGGCCCGGACCAGTGCGGCGATCCGGTCATAGATCTCGTTGTTGGTCAGGATCGCGCCCAGCAACTGCTGCTCGGCCTCGATGTTGTGCGGCAAAGTATCGTTCACTGTCGCCGGCAGCGTCTCGCGCACCGGGCGTATCGTCGCCACGTCGGTCATGTCGTCCCCCTGTCGGGAAAGCGGTATGCGCCAGCCGGGGTAGGGCTGGCAAATTGTATATCTCTGTGGATAACGGGTTCACCCCACAGATTGCGCTCGATGCGGGCGCAACGTCAACATCTGCGTGGTATGCCCGTCAGAATTGCAGCGGGAACATGCCTGACCGAGGGTCAGGTTTTCCGGTGCGCCTCTTGCCATTCGCGGGGGCTGGTCAGGAAGGCCTCGACCTCGGCCAGGGTGGCGGAATCGAAGGATTCCGATTCGCGCGCCACGGCGAGGACGTCCCACCAGGTACAGAGCGCATGCAGCGTCACGCCATGCGCGGCCAGCGTCGGGATCGTTTCGGGGAAGATGCCGTAATAGAAGATGACGGCGGTATGGGCGCAGGTCGCCCCGGTTTCGCGGATCGCATCGACGAAGCTGAGCTTCGAGCCGCCGTCGGTGGCGAGGTCTTCCACCAGCAGCACGCGGTCCGCGTCGGTCATCAGCCCCTCGATCCGGGCATTGCGGCCGTAGCCCTTGGGCTTTTTCCGGACATAGGTCATCGGCAGGGCCAGCCGTTCGGCCACGAAGGCCGAGAATGGGATGCCCGCCGTTTCGCCGCCGGCGATGTTGGTAAAGGCCTCGACGCCCGCGTCGCGCATCACGGTGACGGTCAGGAAATCCATCAGCACCGACCGGGCACGCGGGAACGAGATGATCCGGCGGCAGTCGACGTAGGTGGGCGAGGGCAGGCCAGAGGCCAGCGTGAACGGCTCGCGCGCGTTGAAGTGCACGGCCTTGATGTCGAGCAGCATCCTGGCCGACAGGCGCGCGATTTCGTCCTTTGACGGGAAGCTTGAAGGGATCATGTCAGACCTCGTGAAGGGGCGCGGGCGGGGATGCGTCTAGCGGCTGGCGCGGGGCGGTCAAGCTGCCACATGCCAGTAAAGCGGGAAGCCGGGGTCGAAGACGGTGACGGTGCCCGCGCCGGTCTCGATCTTGGCCGGATAGGCGCAGGGCGTGTCGCGCCGTTCCAGCCGGATCGTCGCATCCGTGGGCGGCAGGCCGTAGAAGGCCGCGCCGTTCAGCGAGGTGAACCCTTCCAGCCGGTCCAGCGCGCCCTCGTCTTCGAACACCTGCGCGAGGATCGACATGGTGTTCGTCGCGGTGAAGCAGCCCGCGCAGCCGCAGGCATGTTCCTTCAGGTGGTCGGGGTGCGGCGCGCTGTCGGTGCCGAGGAAGAACGTCGGATCGCCACTGATGGCGGCGGCGCGGAGCGCCAGCCGGTGTTCCTCGCGCTTGGCGACGGGCAGGCAGTAGTAGTGCGGGCGGATGCCCCCGGCGAGGATGTGGTTGCGGTTGATGATCAGGTGGTGCGTCGTGATCGTCGCGCCCAGATCGGGCCCGCCCGACCGGGCATAGGCCAGGCCTTCCTTCGTCGTCACATGTTCCATCACCACGCGCAGGCCCGGCGTGGCGCGGCGCACCGGGTCGAGTACGCGGTCGATGAACACTGCCTCGCGGTCGAAGATGTCGACGGCGGGGTCCGTCACCTCGCCATGCACGCAGAGCGTCAGGCCGATCTCGGCCATCCTTTCCAGCACGCCCCGCACCTTGTCGAAGTTGCGCACGCCCGACTGCGAATTCGTCGTGGCCCCGGCGGGGTAGAGCTTGACCGCGCGCACCAGCCCCTCGGCATGGGCGGCAGCGACATCGGCAGGGTCGGTGTCTTCGGTCAGGTAAAGCGTCATCAGCGGCGTGAAATCCGCGCCCTTCGGCATCGCGGCCAGGATGCGGTCGCGGTAGGCGCGGGCCTCGGCCCCGGTCACCACGGGCGGGACAAGGTTCGGCATGATGATCGCGCGCCCGAAATGGCGGGCGCTTTCGGGCAGCACGGCGCGCAGCATGTCGCCATCGCGCAGGTGCAGGTGCAGGTCGTCGGGGCGGCGGAGAGTCAGGGTGCGGGTCATGCCCGCGTGACTACACGCCCGCCGCGGCGGATTCCAGCGGGTGGTTTTCGCCCGCTGCACAAGAATTGGGCGCGAGCGGTCAGGAATGGGGCATACCGGGGGAACCTGCGCCCGTTGCAACCCCGGCCACCACGAGGTGCGCTGACGCCCCGGAATGGCGGAGGCTAGCCTTGCGCCATGTTCGACGTCCTTCCGACCTCTCCTCCGATGCAGCGCGCCAAGGGCCGCGCCGTCGTGTCGCTTGCCCTGGCCGGGGTGGCACTGCGGCTGGGGCGGCTGGAACAGGCCGGGTCGGCCAAGGCCTTTCTTCCCAGCGTCCATTCCCCGGTGCCCGAGATCGTGTTTCTGAACACCGCAGGCGGGCTCGCCTCGGGCGACCGGCTTGAGTTTTCGGTCGAGGCCGGGGCGGGGGTTCGCGCCGTCGCCACCACCCAGACCGCCGAACGCGCCTACCGGGCGGGCGAGGGCGCGGCCACGGTCGCGGTCAGCCTGACCCTGGGCGAGGGCGCGCAGGTCGACTGGCTGCCGCAGGAAACCATCCTCTACGACCGCGCGGCGCTGAACCGGCGCACGCGGATCGACCTGCTTGGCCAAGGGCGCGTCGTGCTGTGCGAGATGCTCGTCCTTGGCCGCGCCGCGATGGGCGAGGATGTGGCTGCCCTGCGCCTGACCGACAGGCGCGAGGTCTGGTCGCGCGGGCTTCCGGTCTGGATCGACGCCTTCGGGCTGGATGACGCCGCCCTCGCGCCGCGTCCGGCGCTTCTGGGCGGGGCGCGGGCGATTGCCACGCTCGCCCTGATCACGCCGGGGGCCGAGGACGCACTGGGGCCGGTCCGGGCGGCGCTGGCGGGCCTGGCCGGTGCCGACGGACAAGCCTCTGGCTGGAACGGCAAATGCGTCGTGCGGCTGTCGGCGGCGGACGGATTTCACCTGAAACGGGCCGTGGCCCGCGTGCTGGACGTGATGCGCAAGGGCGCCCCCCTGCCGCGCGTCTGGCAGATCTGAGGACAAGCGATGAACCTGACCCCCCGTGAAAAGGACAAGCTGCTGATCAGCCTTGCCGCGATCGTCGCGCGGGGCAGGCTTGCGCGCGGCGTGAAGCTCAACCACCCCGAGGCCATCGCGCTGATCACCGATTTCGTGGTCGAGGGCGCGCGCGACGGGCGTACGGTCGCCGACCTGATGGAGGCGGGCGCCCATGTCGTGACGCGCGAGCAGTGCATGGCGGGCATCCCCGAGATGATCCCCGATGTCCAGGTCGAGGCGACATTCCCCGACGGGACCAAGCTTGTCACCGTCCACCACCCGATCCGCTGAAAGAAGGAGCGCCCCCGATGATCCGTCCCTTTGCCGTCCTGACGATGCTGGCCCCGGGCGCAGCGCTTGCCCATGACGGTGGCGCGGGCCACCTGCACCCGCACGGCCTGCTGGAGGGCTGGGTGCTGGGCTTCGCGCTGCTGGGCGCGGCAGGCGCACTGGTCTGGGGCGTGATCCGCGAGCGGCGGAAATGATCCCCGGCGAGGTCTTTCCGGGCGCGGGCGAGATCGAGCTGAATGCAGGCTCGACCGTGGTGACGCTGATGGTCGCCAATACCGGCGACCGCCCGGTGCAGGTGGGCAGCCACTACCACTTCGCCGAGACGAATCCGGGCCTGTCCTTCGACCGGGGCATGGCGCGGGGGATGCGTCTGGACATCGCGGCCGGGACGGCGGTGCGGTTCGAGCCAGGACAGGCCCGCGAGGTGCGGCTGGTGCCGCTTGCCGGGGATCGCCGGGTCTTTGGCTTCAACAAGACTGTCATGGGAAAGCTGTAGGCATGGGCCGAGTGATGCACATGACAAAGGGGGCCGAGGATGCGCGCGATGATGACACCGCTCGATTGCTGGCGGGCCGGGATGGAATTCGCCACCATGATGGCCGAGGCGCAGATCGTGATCTCGCTCAGGCTGATGGGAATGGCCGGGGTCTGGAACACGCCCAAGGGCGAACACCGGCGGATGGTCTCGGAAAAGGCCGCCGCCGCGCAGGAATCGGGTCTGGCTGCCGCGCGGGCGATGGTATCGGGCGCCAAGCCCTCCGAGGTCGCGCGCGCCGCCCTCTCGCCGGTGCGCCGCCGCACCCGGGCGAATGTCGCGCGGCTGACCAAGCGCGGGGTCAGGACCAAGGCCTGATCGGGCCTCTGCCCCGGCCTCTGCCCAGCCTGAGACAGACCGGAGGTTCCTGCTGATGCCCGCCCGCATTTCCCGTGCGACCTATGCCGACATGTACGGCCCCACCACCGGCGACCGGGTGCGGCTCGCCGATACCGAGATCATCATCGAGGTCGAACGCGACCTGACCACCTACGGCGAAGAGGTGAAGTTCGGCGGCGGCAAGGTGATCCGCGACGGCATGGGCCAGTCGCAGCGCACCCGCGCCGAAGGGGCGATGGATACGGTCATCACCAATGCGCTGATCCTGGACTGGTCGGGCATCTACAAGGCCGACATCGGGATCCGCGACGGGCGCATTGCGAAGATCGGCAAGGCGGGGAACCCCGACACGCAACCCGCCGTCACCATCGTGATCGGCCCGGGGACCGAGATCATCGCGGCCGAGGGGCGGATCGTCACCGCAGGCGGCATGGACGCCCATATCCACTTCATCGCCCCCCAGCAGATCGAGGACGCGCTGCATTCGGGCATCACGACGATGCTGGGCGGCGGCACCGGGCCGGCGCACGGAACGCTCGCCACCACCTGCACGCCCGGGCCCTGGCACATCGCGCGGATGCTGCAGGCGCTCGACGCCTTTCCGATCAACTTCGGGCTGGCGGGCAAGGGCAACGCGAGCCTTCCCGCGGGGTTGGAGGAACAGGTGCGGGCCGGGGCCTGCAGCCTGAAGCTGCATGAGGACTGGGGCACCACGCCCGGTGCCATCGACTGCTGCCTGACGGTCGCCGACGCGATGGACGTGCAGGTGATGATCCACACGGACACGCTGAACGAAAGCGGGTTCGTGGAAAACACGCTGAAGGCCATCGGCGGCCGGACGATCCACGCCTTTCATACCGAGGGCGCGGGCGGTGGACATGCGCCCGACATCCTGAAGGTCGTGGGGCATCCGAACGTGATCCCCTCGTCGACCAACCCGACGATGCCCTACACGGTGAACACGCTGGAAGAGCATCTGGACATGCTGATGGTCTGCCACCACCTCGACCGCTCGATCCCCGAGGACGTGGCCTTTGCCGAAAGCCGGATCCGCAAGGAGACGATCGCCGCCGAGGATATCCTGCACGACCTGGGCGCGATGAGCATCATCTCGTCGGACAGCCAGGCGATGGGCCGCGTGGGCGAGGTCATCACCCGGACCTGGCAGACCGCACACAAGATGAAGGTGCAGCGCGGGCGGCTGGCCGGCGAGACCGGCCAGAACGACAACCTGCGCGCCCGGCGCTATGTGGCCAAGTACACGATCAACCCGGCCATCGCGCATGGCGTGGCGCACCAGACCGGCTCGGTCGAGGAAGGCAAGCGGGCGGACCTGGCGATCTGGAAGCCCGCCTTCTTCGGCGTGAAGCCCGAGATGGTGCTGGTGGGCGGGACGATTGCGGTCGCGCAGATGGGCGACCCCAATGCCTCGATCCCGACGCCGCAGCCGGTCTATTCGCGGCCGATGTTCGGGGCCTTTGGCCGCAGCGTCGAGCGGGGGGCGGTGCTGTTTGTCAGCGGTGCGGCAGAGGGGATCGGGGCCTCGCTGGGGCTGCGCAAGGATCTGGTGGCCGTAACGGGCTGCCGCGGGATCGGCAAGCGGGACATGAAGCTGAACGATGCCCTGCCCGTGGTCGAGGTGGACCCCGAAAGCTACGAAGTCCGGGCGGATGGCGAGCTTTTGGTCTGCGAGCCGGCGTCGGTCCTGCCGATGGCGCAGCGGTATTTCCTGTTCTAGGCCCTAGTTCCCGCGCCAGATCCAGCCGCCGCCCAGCACGCGGCTGGTGCCGGGTTCATAGAACACGCAGGCCTGGCCGGGGCTGACGCCGTCCTCGGGCGCGATCAGCTCGACCTGCGCCCCGGTCGCCGAGAGGGGCCGGATGACCGCGCCCCGGGGGGCGCGGGTCGAGCGGACACGCGCCTCGACATGCCATTCGGCCCGGCTGTCGAGTGGCCCGTCGCCCAGCCAGTTGATCTCCCGGACCGGGATCACGCGCGTCGACAGCGCCTCTTTCGGGCCGACGATGACCTGCTGCCTGTCGGGGTCGAGTTTCACGACGTAGAGCGGCTCGCCCAGGCCACCGATGCCCAGGCCCTTGCGCTGACCAATGGTGAAGCCGATCACGCCGGGGTGCTGGCCGATGACCCGGCCTTCCATGTCCACGATCTCGCCCGGCTCGGCTGAACCGGGGCGCAACTTCTCGATCACCGCCCGGTAATCCCCGTTCGGGACGAAGCAGATGTCCTGGCTGTCGGGCTTGTCGGCGACCGGCAGGCCGTACTTCGCGGCAAGCGCC
>JBJOQI010000173.1:0-5795 GCA_046050045.1 Pseudomonadota bacterium
CTACTGGCGCGTGACCGACGGCGCGGCCTATATCCGCCCCGACCACCTTGCCCCGCACCGCCCCGACAAGGACGCGATCGACGGCTACATCGACCTGATGCGCCTGGTGATGCGGGCCAAGGGCGGCACGCGCTATGTCAGCAAGAACAACAACAACATCCTGCGCCTCGGCCCGCTCGCCCGCGCCCTGCCGCGCTCGACCTTCCTCGTGCCGCTGCGCGATCCGCTGCAGCACGCCCGCAGCCTTCTGTCGCAGCACCGCCGCTTCCTCGATGCCGACGCCTTCACCCGCGACTACATGACCTGGCTCGGCCACCACGAATTCGGCGCGACCCACCGCCCCTTCCGTTTCGCCGCGCCCGCGACCGGCGACGCCCTGACGCTCGACTACTGGCTCGCCCTCTGGACCGAGGTGCACGAGGCCCTGCTGCCCGTCGAATCCGCGCTGTCGAACGTGGCCTTCGTGCCCTACGAGCCGCTCGGCCGCGATCCGGTCGTCTGGCGCATGGTCGCGCGCCGGATCGAGGTGCCGGCCACCACCCTGTCCGAGATCAAGGCCACCGACGACCGCGACCCCGGCCCGCACAGCGCCGCTCTCGCTGCCCGTGCCCGCGAGCTGCACGCCCGCCTGACCGAACGCGCCGCGCTGAAACTCTCGCTCTGAACCGCGGGCGGCAGGCCCCAAGGCGGGGGGCTGTCTGCCCCCCGCACCCCCCGAGAGTATTTGTCGACCGAAAACGAAGGGGCGCTTCACCCCGCGCCCATCTTCCTTGGGCAAGTATCCCGGGGGAGTCGCCCCGGCGGGGCGACGGCGGCAGAGCCCCCGCGCGCGCCCCGGCACTTCAAGCCTGCGGCCCCCGCTTGCGCGCCCCGCGCCGATTTGCCAGAATCGGGCATGAAGACCACATCCTTCCCCCTCTCCTCCTGGGCCGACGCCGCGCCGCGTCTTGTCGAGGTCGCCGCCGGCCGTGCGCCCGCCGATGTCGTCATCCGTGGCGGCATCTGGGTCAACGTCCACACCCGCGAGGCGCTGCCCGGCCACGACGTCGCCATCGCCGAGGGCCGCTTCGCCGCCATCGCCCCCGACCTGTCCCATTGCATCGGCGCGCGGACCGAGGTGATCGAGGCCCGCGGCCGCTACATGGTCCCCGGCCTCTGCGACGGGCACATGCACATTGAAAGCGGCATGCTGACCCCGGCCGAATTCGCCGCCGCCGTCATCCCGCACGGCACCACGACGATGTTCCACGACCCGCACGAGATCGCCAACGTGCTGGGGATCGAGGGCGTGCGCATGATGCACGACGAGGCCGAATTGCAGCCCGTCAACATCTTCACCCAGATGCCCTCCTGCGCCCCCTCGGCCCCCGGGCTCGAGACCACGCCCTTCGAGATCGGCCCCGACGAGGTCGCGCAGGCGATGTACTGGCCCGGCATCATCGGCCTGGGCGAAATGATGAACTTCCCCGGCGTCTCCGCCGGCAGCCAGCAGATGCTGGCGGAAATCGCCGCGACCCAGCGCGCCGGCAAGACCGTGGGCGGCCACTACGCCAGCCCCGACCTCGGCCGCGCCTTCCACGCCTATGTCGCGGGCGGCCCCGCCGACGACCACGAAGGCACGACCGAGATGGACCCGGTGGTGCGCGCGCGTCTGGGAATGCGCGCGATGATGCGTCACGGCTCGGCCTGGTTCGACGTCGACCGCCAGATCACCGCCGTCACCGAAAAGGGCCTCGACCCGCGGAACTTCATTCTGTGCACCGACGACTGCCACCCCGGCACGCTGGTGCAGGAGGGCCACATGGACCGCGCCTACCGCCGTGCGGTGGACAAGGGCTGCGACCCGCTGATCGCGCTGCAGATGGCCACGATCAACACCGCGACGCACTTCGGTCTGGAACGCGAGCTTGGCTCGATCACCCCCGGCCGCCGCGCCGACATGATCCTGACCCCGGACCTCGTCACCTTCCCGGTCGAGCATGTGATCGCCCGGGGCCGCACCGTGGCGCTCGACGGTCGCCTGACCGTTACCTGCCCGCACTACGACTGGCCCGCAGCAGCACGGGATACGGTCAGGATGGGGCCCGACAAGACGGCCGACGATTTCGTGATCCGCGCGCCCGAGGGTGCGGCATCGGTCACTGCCCGCGTCATCGGCATCGTCGAAAACCAGGCCCCCACGCGCGCGCTGACCCGCACCCTCGCCGTGCAGTCAGGCATCGTCGAACCCGACGAGGGCCAGGACGTCGCCCAATGCGCGGTGATCGAACGCCACCTCGGCTCGGGCCGCATGGTCAACGGCTTCGTTTCCGGCTTCCGCTACCGGGGCCGCATGGCGCTCGCCTCGACCGTCGCCCATGACGCGCACCAGATCATCGTCGTCGGCACCGACCGCGACCTGATGGCGCGGGCCGCCAACGCCGTCGCCGCCACCGGCGGGGGCTTTTCCCTCTGGAAGGACGGGGCCGAGATCGCCGCCATCCCGCTGCCCATCGCGGGCCTGATGTCCGACGACCCCGCCCCCCTGATGGCCACCCGCGCCGCCGCCCTTGTCGCCGCCATGCGCGACTGCGGCTGCGACCTGAACAACGCCTCGATCCAGCACAGCTTCCTCGCCCTCGTCGTCATCCCCGAGCTTCGGATCTCCGACCTCGGCCTGGTCGACGTCACGGCCTTTCAATTCACCGAGTTATTCGCATGAACGCCCATGAACCGGCCCAGCCGATCCTGACCCCGCCCCACGCCCTGCCCGAGGCCTTCACCGACGCCGAGGCCGCCGTCTCGCGGCTCGAGGCGCTCTATACCCAGGCCACGCGCTTCCTCGTCGATGCCTTTTCCGACACCCTGCGCGGCAACCGCCCGGCAGGCCGCATCCGCGCCTTCTACCCCGAGGTACGGGTCACCACGACCAGCCACGCCAGCACCGACAGCCGCCTCAGCTTCGGCCATGTCGCCATCCCCGGCACCTATGTCGCCACGATCACCCGGCCCGACCTCTTCCGCCACTACCTCGTCCAGCAGCTGGGTCTCCTGATCCAGAACCACGGCGTTCCGGTCATCGTCGGCCCCTCGGACACGCCCATTCCGGTGCACTTCGCGGTGGCCTCGAACCCCGCCATCGCCATCCCGCAGGAAGGCGTGCTCGACTTCTCGCTGCGCGATGTCTTCGACGTGCCGGACCTGTCCACCACCAACGACGACATCGTGAACGGCACCGCACGGCCCAACCCCGACGGCTCGGGCCACCTCGCCCCCTTCACGGCGCAGCGAGTGGACTATTCGCTGGCCCGCCTTTCGCACTACACCGCGACCGACCCCGCGCATTTCCAGAACCACGTGCTGTTTACCAACTACCAGTTCTATGTTGACGAGTTCGAGGCCTATGCCCGCACCGCGCTCGCCGACCCGGCCTCGGGCTACACCGCCTTCGTCGGCCCGGGAAACATGGAGATCACCGACGCGGACGGCATCCTGCCCACCTTCCCCAAGATGCCGCAGATGCCGACCTACCACCTCAAGCGCCGGGGCGGTCAGGGCATCACGCTGGTCAACATCGGCGTCGGTCCCTCGAACGCCAAGACCGCGACCGACCACATCGCCGTCCTGCGCCCCCATGCCTGGCTGATGGTCGGCCACTGCGCGGGCCTGCGCAACTCGCAGTCCCTGGGCGATTTCGTCCTGGCCCATGCCTACCTGCGCGAGGACCACGTCCTCGACGCCGACCTGCCGGTCTGGGTGCCGATCCCGGCGCTCGCCGAGGTGCAGATCGCGCTGGAACAGGCGGTGGCCGACGTCACCCAGCTCGAAGGGTTCGAGCTCAAGCGCATCATGCGCACCGGCACCGTCGCCACCATCGACAACCGCAACTGGGAACTGCGCGACCAGTCCGGCCCGGTGCGCCGCCTGTCGCAATCCCGCGCCGTTGCGCTCGACATGGAATCGGCCACCATCGCCGCCAACGGCTTCCGCTTCCGCGTCCCCTACGGCACCCTGCTCTGCGTGTCCGACAAGCCGCTCCACGGCGAACTGAAACTGCCCGGCATGGCGACCGAGTTCTACCGCACGCAGGTCAGCCGCCACCTGCTGATCGGCGTCCGCGCGATGGAACGCATCCGCGAGATGCCGCTCGAACGCATCCACAGCCGCAAGCTCCGCAGCTTCGAGGAGACGGCGTTCCTGTAAGGGAATTGCGCCACCGCCCGGGCGAACTGCACCCGCAGGATGGGTGATTTCACCCATCCCGCAGATGCCCGGACGCAAGTGCCGACCTGGACGATGCAGGACCAGTCCCGGTACGGACCCGTCGGGTCGAGGGCGAGACAGAGAGCTGCTCTCCCGCGTCTGGCGAGCAACTTTCGACAAGACCTTGGCCGGCATTTGCATTCTAATGCAGCCGGCCAATACGGACAGGAGCGCCCCATGACGAAGACGACGGACTGGCAGGGCCGCTTTCCCCGCAACGAGATCATTTCCCTCCTCGACGTCAATCGCCGCTTCAACCTTGGGGAAAGCACGGCGCAGGATCTGACCTGTGGTGAGCTTTTCGCATTGGCGGGCGGGGCCAAGGCGCTGGAAGGTCTGAAGCTTGGCTATGGCACCTCCAGCGGATTGCCGCGCCTGCGGGCGGTCATTGCCGCGCAGGCGGGCGTCAGCCCCGACGCGGTTGTGACCATGCAGGGAACGGCACTCGGCCTGTTTCTGCTGGCGCATGAACTTTGCGGCCCCGGCGACGAAGTGGTCATCGCCACGCCCTGTTTCCCGCCTGCCCGCGATACCCTTGCAGCGACCGGGGCTACACTGCGGGCCTGCGCCCTGCACTTCGATCAGGGCTTCAGGCTGACCGCGGATCTGCTTGAACCCCTGATGAACGACCGGACAAGACTGATCAGCATCGCCAGTCCGCAGAACCCGAGCGGGGTTCGGACGTCACACGACACAATCGAAGAGATCCTTGCGGTGATGCGCAGAAAGGCCCCTCAGGCGCGCCTGTTCATCGACGAGACCTATCGCGACGCAAGCTATGGTGAAGAGCCTACGCCGCCAAGCGCTGCCGCGCTTGATCCCGCGATCATCACCGGCGGCTCGGTGTCCAAGGCCCATGGCGCGCCCGGGTTGCGGGTCGGCTGGCTGGTGGTGTCCGATCCCGCGCTGCGCGAGCGGTTGACGATCGCCAAGATGAATACGGTGCTGTCCGGCTCGCCTCTGGACGAGACGCTGGCGGCAGCAATCCTGGAAAACCGCGACACGATCCTCGGCCCCCGACGCGCCCTCCTGGCCGAGGGGGTGGCGACCGTAGCCCAATGGGTCGCGGACCAGGATGGGCTTGTCGAGTGGGTGCGGCCGCACAGCGGTGCCCTGTGCTGCATGCGGCTCAGCCCCAGGGCTTTTGATGCGGCGGCCGTCGCGCGGTTCTGGGCTGCACTTCCTGACGCAGAACTACAGCTCGCTGACGGCGGCTGGTTCGGGGCGGACCGTTCGATGTTCCGCCTGGGCTTTGGCTATCTGCCGATGGCCACCCTTCCTGCCGCATTGGCAGAATTGTCGAGGGTCGTGGCCAGGACGGCCTCGGTCTAGGCAGATTCAAGGGCGACGGAATATCCGACGACAGGGCCTGACTGTCCCACACGGGGAACAGGTTCTGGCAAGACGCTGCAACGGAACGCTGGACCGGTCTCCCCGGGATCAGGGACAGGCACCCATCGCGCAGATGCCCGCCAGCCCCCTCTAGGCTGCGTGGTGTCAGGCACCATTCGCGAACCGGTCCGGGATAGGATCGGTGCGCCCACCCGTCTTGT
>JBJOQI010000174.1:0-6597 GCA_046050045.1 Pseudomonadota bacterium
AGCTGATCAAGCTGCAGGACTGGGTGGTGCATCACAAGGAAAAGGTCGTCGTGATCTTCGAGGGGCGCGACAGCGCGGGCAAGGGCGGCGTCATCAAGCGCATCGCCCAGCGGCTGAACCCGCGCGTTGCCCGCGTGGTGGCGCTGCCCGCGCCGTCGGACCGCGAGCGGACGCAGTGGTATTTCCAGCGCTATGTCCCCCACCTGCCCGCAGGCGGCGAGATCGTGCTGTTCGACCGGTCCTGGTACAACCGGGCGGGCGTGGAACGGGTGATGGGCTTTGCGACCGAGGATCAGGTCGGACAGTTCTTCAACGACGTGCCGGAATTCGAGCGGATGCTGGTGCGGTCGGGCATCCGGCTGGTGAAATACTGGTTCTCGATCACCGACGAGGAACAGCAGATGCGGTTCCTGATGCGCATCCACGACCCGATGAAGCAGTGGAAGCTGTCGCCGATGGACCTGCAAAGCCGGGTGCGCTGGGAGCAGTACACCAAGGCCAAGGAAGAGATGTTCTTCCGCACCAACATCCCCGAGGCGCCCTGGTACATCGTCGAGGGCAACGACAAGAAGCGGGCGCGGCTGAACTGCATCGACCACTTCCTGAGCCTGATCCCCTACGAGGACGTGCCGCACGAGGAAATTCACCTGCCCGACCGCGTGTTCAACCCGAACTACGAACGCGCGACGCTGCCGCCGGAGTTGTACGTGCCCTCGAAGTACTGAGGCTGGGGTGCGGGCCGCGGTCAGGCGGGCTGGGTGGTCTCGATCGCGGCCCGTTCGCTCTGGCGGCGGTCGCGGGCCTCTTTCACGGTCAGGGTGAGGATGGCCGCGATGATGATGCCGCCTCCGGCGATGACGAGGGGGTCGGCGACCTCGTCAAACAGGAAATAACCGACAAGCACGGCCCAGACGAGTTGCAGGAAGATCACTGGCTGCGTCACGGTCAGGGGTGCGGCGGCGAAGGCGCGGGCCATGCAGTAGTGGCCGGCGGTGGCAAAGACGGCGACGCCGCCCAGCCAGAACACCTGCAGCGGCGTCGGCGTGACCCAGGCCGCGAGGGCGAAGGGGGCAAGGCCGATGGTCACCGTCACCGACAGCAGCGCCACCAGTGCCGCGGCGGGCAGCATGGCCGAGAGCCGCTTGGCGATCAGGTAGGACAGGCCGAAGCCGAGGGCAGCGCCGAGCTGGGCGACATGGCCGGTCTCGACCACGCGGAAGCCGGGCCGCAGGATGACCAGAGCCCCGACAAGGGCGACAAGGATCGCCGCAACCCGCGTTGCCGTCAGCTTTTCGCGGAACAGGAACATGCCGCCCGCCGTCACCACGACCGGATTGAGGTAGCCGATGGCCGTCACCTCGGCCATCGGGATATGGGCCATGGCGTAGAACCACAGGATCACCGCGCCGGTATGCAGCACCCCGCGGACGAGGATCAGCCGCCCCGCGCCTGCGGGCAGGCCCTTGCGCAGGACCGACAGGATCGCGGGCGAGAGAAAGGCGATGCCGTAGAGAAAGCGGATGAAGGCGGATTCGGCGGCCGGAAGCTCGGTTCCCAGATGGCGGACGATGGCGGTGACGCCGACGAAGGTCAGCCCCGTCAGGAACATCCAGAGGATCCCCGCGAGGGGTCGGTTTCCGGTCTCGATTGCCATGGGCGCGACTGAAAGCCGAAATGCCGCGCCGCTGCAACCCCGGCTGCGACGGGTGTCAGCCGGTGGCGACCGACCAGGCAACCCAGAGCATCATGCCGCCGACGAAAAGGTCGAGCAGGCGCCAGGTTGCGGGCCGGGCGAACAGGGGCGAGAGGATCCGCGCGCCGAAGCCGAGGGCGATGAAGAAGACGAAGGAGCCGGCCGCGGCCCCGGCGCCGAATTCCAGCCGCTCGCCGGGGAATTGCGCGGCGACCGAGCCGATCAGGACGACGGTATCAAGCCAGACATGCGGGTTGGCCCAGGTCAGGACCGCAAGGGTCGACAGGACCGAGGCGAGGGATTCGGCCGTGCCGCCGCCGGCCTGCAACGCATGGCCGCCGGCCCAGGCCGAGCGCAGGCTGCGCAGCCCGTACCAGAGCAGGAAGGCCACGCCGCCCCAGCGCAGGACCTGTTGCACCCAGGGCGCGACCGAGGAGAGCGCGGCCAGGCCCGAGACGCCGAGCGCGATCAGCGTGGCGTCGGAGATGGCGCAGAACAGGACGACCGCCAGCACGTGTTCGCGCCGGAGGCCCTGGCGCAGCACGAATGCGTTCTGCGCACCGATCACGAGGATCAGCCCGAGCGACAGCTTGAAGCCGATGAGCGCGGTCTGCATCATGCACCCGCCGCAAGGGCGATGAGGCAGGCCATTGCATCCCCGGCCCGGTCCCACTGCACGAAGATGTGGTCGTGGTAGAACCCGGCCACGACATTGGCGCTGATCCCCTCGCGGCCGAGCGCCGTGGCGAAGGCCGCCGTCAGTCCCACCGCGGCAAGCGAGGAATGCACCGTCAGCGTGATCCGCGCCAGCGGACCCTCGGCGGCAAGCCCGAGCGCGGCCAGTTCCGTCATCGGCGCGACCAGCGTCTCGCCCTCGGCCTCGACGATCCGGGCGAAGAGACCACCGGGCAGCGGACCGGTGCCGTCGCCCGCCCGGCTGGCATAGCCATAGGGCACCGGGTCAAGCGCCGGCCGCATGCTGCGGATCAGTTTCTGAAGATCGGTTTCGCCGTTCATCGGGGCCTCGCATCCAGGTTTGACGCGGACACTAGGCGCTGGCGCCGGATCAGTGTAGTTAATTGTTCTGTCCTGAGTTTAGCCGCGCTAATGTTCGATCCCGCCCAGCTTGCCGCCCTTGCCGCCGTCCTGCGCAGCGGGTCCTTCGACCTTGCGGCGGCGGCGCTGCATGTCACGCCCTCGGCCATATCGCAGCGGATCCGGGCGCTGGAGGAGCGGGCGGGGACGATCCTGGTGATCCGCAGCCAGCCCTGCACGGCGACCGAGGCCGGGGCGCGGCTGGCCGCCCATGCCGATGCCGTGGCGCTGCTGGAGCAGGGGCTGGCGCGCGACCTGGGGCGCGAGGTGGCGGCCGCGCACCTGCGCATCGCGGTCAATGCCGACAGTCTGGCGACCTGGGTGATGCCGGCGCTGGTGCGGTGCCCGGATTTGCTGTTCGAGGTCGTGGTCGATGACCAGGACCATTCCGACGTGCTGCTGCGGCGCGGTCAGGTCGCGGGGGCGGTGACCTCGCGCGCCGAGCCGGTGCAGGGCTGCGACAGTGTGGCATTGGGGGCCCTGCGCTATCTGGCCACCGCCTCGCCAGGGTTTCTGGCGCGCTGGTGCCCGCAGGGCTGCACGCCCGCGACGCTGGCGGCGGCGCCGGGGCTGACCTTCAGCACCAAGGACCGGTTGCAGGCCGACTGGCTGCGGCTCTGGGCCGGGCGGGCGCTGCCCTACCGGACGCATGTGCTGCCCTCGCCGCAGGCCTTTGTCGAGGGGGCGCTGCAGGGCCTTGGCTGGGGGATGAACCCCGAGCCGCTGGTGCGGGCGCATCTGGCGTCGGGGGCGCTGGTGGCACTTGGCGAGGGGCTGCCGATGACTGTACCGCTCTACTGGCAGGCCAGCCGGATGGCCGCCCCGGCGCTGGGCGGGCTGACGGCGGCCTTGCGCGCGGCGGCGCGCGGGGTGCTGGAGCCGCCCGGCTGAGCCCGGCCTACATGGCGCGCGGCAGGTCGGCCCGGCGCAGGAGGTCCGAGGCCCGGCCCACGATCAGCGGGTCCGGCGGCAGGGCGACGGCGGGGTCCTTTTCAGGGTAGTCGAGGCTGGACAGGACATGGCGCATCGCGTTCAGCCTTGCGCGCTTCTTGTCGTCGGACTTCACGATCACCCAGGGCGCATCGGCGGTATCGGTGTAGAAGAACATCGCCTCTTTCGCCTCGGTGTAGTCGTCCCACTTGTCGAGGCTGGCCTTGTCGATGGGTGACAGCTTCCAGCGCTTGAGGGGGTCGGTCTCGCGCTCGACGAAGCGGCGGCGCTGTTCCTCGCGGCTGACGGAAAACCAGAACTTGTAGAAGCGGATGCCCGAGCGGACGAGCATGCGCTCGAACTCGGGTGCCTGGCGCATGAACTCGAGGTATTCGGTCGGAGTGCAGAAGCCCATCACCCGCTCGACGCCGGCGCGGTTGTACCAGCTACGGTCGTAGAAGACCATTTCGCCCGCCGTGGGCAGATGCGCGATGTAGCGCTGGAAGAACCACTCGCCGTTTTCCTTGGGCGAGGGTTTGGTCAGCGCCACCACGCGGGCATAGCGGGGGTTCAGGTGTTCCATGAAGCGCTTGATCGTGCCGCCCTTGCCCGCGGCATCGCGGCCCTCGAACAGGATGACGAACTTCTGCCCGGTTTCCTGCGCCCAGATCTGGACCTTGAGCAACTCGGCCTGAAGCAGGGCCTTTTCGGCCTCGTAGGCGCGCAGGCCCATGCGGCGGGGGTGCGGGGCGGTTGCGCCCTCGAACTGGCGGACGCCGGCATCGGCCTCGACCTTGGGAAACTCTTGCGGGCCGGCAGGCGGCAGCGGGGAAACTGGACCGTCGGGCATTGTCACCTCCCTGTTACATTCGGCCAGAATCCCGCGATGATCGGGACGGGCCTTGACCCATATCAAGAAACTTCATGTCCGGCGGGCTTCCGGGGCGGAAAAGCCGCGTCTAGGCTGGCGGGAAACCCAAGGGAGGGCGGAATGGTCACGATCTATGGCGTCTATCGCAGCCGCGCGTCGCGGAACTACTGGCTTCTGAACGAGATCGGGATGAAGGCCGAGGAGGTGCCGGTGATCCAGGCCTATCGGCTGGCAGACCCGCTGGCCGCGGATGCGCAGATCAACACCCGCTCGCCCGCCTTTCTGGCGATCAATCCGGCGGGCGGCATTCCGGCGATGCGGGACGGCGATCTGGTGCTGGCAGAGTCGCTGGCGATCAACCTCTACCTTGCGCGGGCCTACGGCGGGGCGCTGGGGCCGATGACGCCGGCCGAAGAGGCCAAGATGACCGAATGGGCGCTGTTCGCGGCCACCAGCATCGAGCCCTTTGCGGTATCGGTGCTGTTTGCCAACCGCGACTTCGGCGCGGGCAGCCCCGGCGCCAAGGCGGTGATCGCCGAGATGCTGGGCAAGCTGGAAAAGCCGGTGGCGGCGCTGGAGACGGTGCTGAAGGGCGGCAGCCATCTGGTCGGCGGGCGCTTTACCGTGGCCGACATCAACCTGGCCGAATGCCTGCGCTATGCGCAGGGCGAGGCGGAATTCCTGGGCCGGTTCCCGGCGGTGAAGGCCTGGCTGGAGGCCTGCCAGGCGCGACCGGCGTTCAAGGCGATGTGGGCAAGGCGGCTGGCCGAGCCGGAGTGAGGGGGGCGGCTTGAAAATGTGCGAAATAATGTGTATTGTGTTGTGCATTTCTTCGAGCAAGGCCGCGCCATGACCACGCTACTGACCAATCAGATCGCCACGATGACCGAACTGCGCGAACCGCAGAAGGTTCTCGACCGTGCAAACGGAAAGCCCGTCGCGATCCTGAAGAACAACAAGCCAGTGGCCTATCTTGTACCGGTTGAAGCGACGCAAGGCATCGAAGGACATCGCGCACTGACCATGGACGAAGTGATGGCCCACCTGCGCGAGTCACGCGAAACGGTGCAGCCGGTGCTCGACTACCTGCGCGACAAGTAGGCCTGCCATGTACACGCTGACGGTCGAGATCGTCGTTGCGATCCACGACGAGGTGCTCAACGCAGGCGAAATTCCGGGCAGGGCGCTCGACAAATCGCTTGAGGGTGCCTTGGCCCGGGTCGACAACCGGCTTGCCTACGGGATGATCGAGGACGTTTTCGATCTGGCGGCTGCCTACTGCCTTGCGATCGCACAGGGGCATTGTTTCAACGACGGCAACAAGCGGACCGCCTTTCGTGCAATGAACGCGGTGCTGGTGACGAACAAGGTGAGGGTCGTGTGGATCACGGAAGACGTTGGCCAGACCATTATCCGCGCGGCGCAAGGGAAGATGGATGAGACCTCGCTGGCGGAGTGGCTGAGGCACCAGGCTGCTGCGGGGTCCTGAGGGCTTCGCTCGCTCACCCGTTCGGATGGCTACGGGCGATTACCCTCTGCAACGCCCCTACAACCTCAACCTCGCCCCCTCGGGCAGCAGCGCGTTCACCGCCTCGACCGTGGCGGCGTGTTTCGAGCGGTAGGCCTCGGCCTCGTCCGGGGTCAGGGCGGGCGGGTCGGGGGGGCGGTTCGGGAACCAGCGGCTGAGGCTGTCGCCGAAGACGGCGGCGCGGCGGCCGGCGAGGCGGTTGAGCGCGCGTTGCACCCGCAGTTCACCGGCCGTCAGGCTGCGGTTGACCGCGCCTGCCGCCGCGGGGGAGAGGGTGCCGGGGGGCAGGCCGAGCCAGCCCTCGGTCAGCGGCAGGAGCGAGGCCCTGACGCGGGAATAGTTGTGCACCGTCAGGATCACGTCGGGCCGGTCGCGCAGGGCTTGCAGCACCTCGAGCACGCGGGGCGGGTACTTGTTGCGGCGCGCGGCCTCGGCCAGCGTCCAGACCTCGCCCTGACGGCGCACGGATTGCTGGTAGGT
>JBJOQI010000175.1:0-19421 GCA_046050045.1 Pseudomonadota bacterium
CAGAACATGGCAAGGTCACGTACAAGCGCGTTCTTCTGAAGATCTCGGGCGAGGCCCTGATGGGCGATCAGGGTTACGGCCTGCACCCGCCGACCGTCAACCGCATCGCGGCCGAGATCAAAACGGTCCACGACCTTGGCGTCGAGATCTGCCTTGTCATCGGCGGCGGCAACATCTTCCGCGGGCTGCAAGGCTCGGCCCAGGGGATGGAGCGGGCCACCGCGGACTACATGGGCATGCTTGCCACCGTGATGAACGCGCTGGCCATGCAGGCCGCGCTCGAGGCGCTGTCGATCCATACCCGCGTGATCAGCGCGATCCCGATGGATCAGGTCTGCGAACCCTACATTCGCCGCCGCGCGATCCGGCACCTGGAGAAAAAGCGCGTCTGCATCTTCGCGGCCGGGACCGGGAACCCCTATTTCACCACCGACACTGCCGCGACGCTGCGGGCCAACGAGATGGGCTGCGAGGCGATCTTCAAGGGCACCAAGGTCGACGGGGTCTATGACAAGGACCCAAAGAAGCATGCCGACGCCAAGCGTTATGACAAGGTGTCCTATGACGAAGTGCTGCAGAAGCACCTTGGGGTCATGGACGCCTCGGCCATCGCGCTGGCGCGCGACAACGACCTGCCGATCATCGTGTTCTCGCTGGACGAACCCGGCGGATTCCGGGGTATCCTTGCGGGCAACGGGACTTATACAATCGTTCAGGGGTGACCCTGTATCTTTCTTGCCGGAGGCACGGTAAAAGGCCCGGAGGCCGGACGATTGATGCCAAAGAAAAGACAAAGACCTGAGTGAAGACCAAACCATGTCCGACGATATCGAAATAGACATTGATGCCCTGAGCCGCCGGATGGACGGCGCGATGAACGCGCTGCGCCACGAATTCGGCTCGCTGCGGACCGGGCGGGCCTCGGCGAACCTCGTCGAACCGATTCAGGTCGAGGCCTATGGCCAGATGACCCCGATCAACCAGCTGGGCACGATCAACGTGCCCGAACCCCGGATGGTCACCGTCAACATCTGGGACAAGGGCATGGTCGGCAAGGTCGAGAAGGCGATCCGCGAGAGCGGCCTCGGGATCAACCCGCAGACCAACGGCACGATCATCATGCTGCCGATCCCCGAGCTGAACGAGGAACGCCGCCGCGAACTGACGCGGGTGGCCGCGCAATATGCCGAGCATGCCCGGGTTGCGGTCCGCAACGTGCGGCGCGACGGCATGGACCAGGTGAAGAAGGCGAAGTCCTCGGGCATGTCCGAGGACGACCAGAAGTTCTGGCACGACGAGATTCAGGAACTGACCGACAAGGCAATTGCCGCCGTCGACAAGGCGCTTGAGGCAAAGCAGGCTGAAATCATGCAGGTCTGATCCCGCGCGGGAACGGATCCGGAAAGGGCAGGGCGCATGGCCGCCAAGGACATCACGGGGCACACGCCGTCGCATGTTGCCATCATCATGGATGGCAACGGGCGCTGGGCCACTCAGCGCGGCTGGCCGCGGCTTGTCGGCCACCGGCGCGGGGCAGAACGTGTGCGCTCGATCGTCGAGGCGGCACCCGGCCTCGGGATCCGGTACCTGACGATCTATGCCTTCTCGACCGAGAACTGGAAGCGTTCGACCGAAGAGGTCATCGGCCTCATGTCGATCTTTGCCCGCTATATCGAAAGCGAGGCCGACCGGCTGTCGAAGGAAGGCGTCCGGATGCGGTTCATCGGCGAGCGCGGGCGGCTGGACCCGAAGCTGCGCAAGCTGATGGCCGGGATCGAGAAACGGACGGAAACCAACGACGTGCTGCATCTGACCGTTGCCATCAACTATGGCGGCCGGGACGAGCTTGCGCGGGCCGCCCACAGGCTGGCCGAGGACGTGGCAGCGGGGCGCATCAGTCCCGATCAGGTCGGCGAGGCGGCCCTGAACGACCGTCTGGATACGGCCGATCTGCCCGACCCCGATCTGGTGATCCGCACCAGTGGCGAAACCCGGATTTCGAACTTCCTTCTGTGGCAGTCGGCCTATGCCGAGTATGTCTTTACCGAGACGCTCTGGCCGGATTTCTCGGCGGCGGAACTGTCGGACATCCTTGCCGGTTTCGCCCGGCGCGAGCGCAGGTTCGGCGGCGCTTTGTCGGCATGACGTCCGCTTCGCGCTGGGATGACCTGACGCCCCGCCTTTTGTCTGCTGCCGTGATGTCGGTGCTCGGCTTCGGACTGGTCGTTGCGGGCGACCCCTGGATATCGGTTCTGGCGACCGCCGTTGGCGGCATCATGACGTGGGAGGCGGCCCATGTGACCAGCCCGGCCCGCAAGGGGCAGGCGGTCGGTCTGGGCGTGGCCGCGGCGGTTGTTCTGGGCCTGTTGTTCTGGAACCACAGCCCGACCTGGATGGTCTATCTTCCGGTGCCCGCGCTGATTGGCGCGATCCTTCCGGGCAGGGACCGGATCGGATTTCTGCTTGCCGCGCTGGGCATCGTCCTTGCCTGCTATGCGCTGGTCGCCTTTCGCGGCGGGCTGGGGCTGGGCTTCGTGCTCTGGGTCTGCCTGGTCGTGATAGCCTCGGATACGCTGGGCTATTTCGCGGGCAGGATGATCGGCGGCCCGAAGTTCTGGCCGCGCCTGAGCCCGAAGAAGACCTGGTCCGGCACGATCGCCGGATGGAACGGTGCCGCGGGCGTGGGCGCGGCCTTCTGGCTTCTGGCCGGTGCGCCGGGCTGGATCGTTCCCTTTTCGGCGCTGGTGGCGCTGGCGGGACAGATGGGGGACATCGGGGAAAGCGCGGTCAAGCGGCGGTCGGGGGTCAAGGATGCCTCGCACCTGATTCCCGGTCATGGCGGGCTGATGGACCGGCTTGATGCGCTGAGCGGCGCGGCCTTGTTCCTGCTGGCCTGGGGCGCGGTCCTGCCGCTGCCGGCCTTCGGGGCGGTGCCCTGATGCGGCGGATTTCGGTTTTCGGGGCAACCGGCTCGATCGGGCAGGCGACCTTTGATCTTGTCCTGCGGCAAGGCGGGCCTGCGGCCTATGAGACGGTGGCGCTGACCGGGGGACGCAATGTCGCGGAGCTTGCCCGGCAGGCCATCGCGCTGAGGGCCGAGGTTGCGGTGACCGCCGACGAGGGCAGTTACGCCACCCTGAAGGACCTGCTGGCCGGGACGCAGACCAGGGCGGCGGCGGGGGCGGCGGCGCTGGTCGAGGCGGCGGCGCGACCTGCCCATTGGACGATGTCGGCCATTGTCGGGGCCGCCGGCCTTGCGCCGGGCTTCCGGTCACTGGCGCATGGCGGCACGCTCGCGCTGGCCAACAAGGAAAGCCTGGTCTGTGCCGGGCCGCTGCTGCTGGCCGAGGCGGAACGGTCCGGCGCGACCATCCTGCCCGTGGACAGCGAGCATTCGGCCATCTTCCAGTCGCTTCTGGCCGAGGACATCGCCTCGGTCGAGCGGGTCATCATAACCGCAAGTGGCGGTGCCTTCCGCGACTGGCCGGTCGAGCGGCTAGAGCGGGCAACCGTCGCCGAAGCATCGGTTCACCCCAACTGGTCGATGGGCCAGCGGATCACGATCGACAGCGCATCCATGTTCAACAAGGCGCTCGAAGTGATCGAGGCGCATGAGTACTTCCGCCTGGCGCCGGACCAGATCGAGGTGCTGGTTCACCCCGAGTCACTGGTTCATGCGATCGTGGGCTTTCGCGATGGCGGCATGATCGCGCACCTTGGATCACCCGACATGCGCCATGCGATCGGCTATGCGCTGAACTGGCCGGACCGGCAGCACCTGCCGGTCGCCCGGCTTGACCTGGCGCGGGCCGCAAGCCTGACCTTCAGCGCGCCGGACCCGGTGCGCTATCCCGCGCTGCGGCTGGCGGGCGAGGTGATGGCGGCGGGCGGGCTTGCCGGCGCGGTCTTCAATGCCGCAAAGGAAGTAGCGCTTGACGCCTTCATCGACGGGCACATCCGCTTTACCCGTATGGCGGGCCTGGTCGAGGATGTCCTCACGCGGATGTCAGGCACGTTCCCACTTGGCAACCGGGCCGCAAGCCTAGATACGGTGGTCGCGGCCGACCAGGCCGCGCGGGAAACGGCTCGTGGCCTGATCCCGCAGCACGGCCACACCTGATGACCCCAATTGACCGGATCTGAACATTGGACCTGATCGGCTTCCTGCCTCAGTTTGGCAGCCTCCTCTGGACGTTGCTGGCCTTTGTGGTCGCCCTGTCGGTGATCGTCTTCGTGCATGAATACGGGCACTACATCATCGGCCGCTGGTCCGGGATCAGGGCCGAGGTCTTCAGCATCGGCTTCGGCCCGAAGATCTGGAGCAGGATGGACCGGCACGGAACCCGCTGGCAGATCGCGGCCTTGCCCTTTGGCGGCTACGTGAAGTTCCTTGGCGATGCCAATGCGGCTTCGGCCGGGGCGGATGCCGAGGCGCTGAGCCGCCTGTCGCCGCAGGAACGCCGGCAGACCATGCACGGGGCGCCGCTCTGGGCGCGGGCGGCCACGGTGTTTGCGGGGCCTGCCTTCAACTTCGTGCTGTCGGTGCTGGTCTTTGCCGCCCTGTTCATGGTGGCCGGCAAGCAGACCGATGCCCCGGTCGTGGGCGAGCTGGTGGCGCTGCCGGACGGAAGCGGCGATTTGCGCGCGGGCGACAGGATCCTTGCCGTGGGCGGGTTCGAGACGCCGGACTACCCCGCGTTGAACGACGCGGTCGAGAAGGTGCCCGCGGCACCGGTCATGGAGTACCGGGTCGAGCGCGACGGGCAGCAGGTGACGGTCGAGGGCCCGGTCCTGTACCCGGCCAGGGCCGTCAGCATCGCGCCGTCGTCGGCGGCCTATGACGCGGGGCTGAAGGCGGGCGACGTTATCTTGTCGGCCAATGGCGCCGCACTTGCCGATTTTGCCGGTCTTCGCGCGGCCGTGGACGCGGCACAGGGCAACCCGCTTGCCCTGACGGTCTGGCGCAACGGCGAGATCCTCGACCTGTCGCTGACGCCGCGCAAGACGGACCTGCCGCTGCCAGAGGGCGGGTTCGAGACGCGCTACATGATCGGCATCATCGGCGACTATTCCTTTACGCCGGCCACCGAGGCACTTTCACCCTTCACTGCGGTGAAGGCGGCCGCGCAGCAGACCTGGTTTGTCGCCCGATCCTCGCTGTCGGGCATGTGGCATATCGTGACCGGGGCGATTTCGACCTGCAACATTCGCGGGCCGATCGGCATTGCCGAGACCTCGGGGGCGGTAGCAAGCCAGGGGTTCTATGATTTCGTCTGGTTCATAGCGGTCCTGTCCACGGCGGTTGGCCTGCTGAACCTGTTCCCGATCCCGATGCTCGATGGCGGGCACCTGGTGTTCCATGCCTGGGAATGGGCAACGGGCCGGGCCCCGTCGGAACGGGCGCTGAATGTCCTGATGACGCTGGGTCTGATGATCGTGGTCGCGCTGATGGCCTTCGGGCTGTCAAACGACCTGACTTGTCCGTAACCCGGCCCGGGGCTGCGCCCCAATCCTGCCATATTCGGCATCTATTCCTTGGGATGCATAGACGAGTGGGCTGACCGATGGACCTGATCGCACGCAATCTTCCCGGAGTGATCCTGACGCTGACCCTGTTTGTCGAGCGCATGTGGTTTCCCCTTGCGGTCATCGTCGGGCTGGTCGGTGGTGCCTTGATCGGCACCGAGATCATGCAGTTGCAAAACCCGCCCGCGCCGACCTTCCACTGACATCCGGCCGGTATCGGACCGGCCCTTTTCCGCGCCCCTGCGGCCCGGTGCGGCACGCCCCCGCACAATCCTTCCCGATGCCTCTGCGGGCTTTTGACAAGCCGGTTGAGTCCCGATACTCAACGTCTGATACTGACGTGATGTAACCCGGGGGGGATGACACATGGTCACCAGCGTTGGACGCAAGGGGATGTCCCCTGCGCCCGTTTCTCGGGTTGTTGCGTCGATCATTCTTGTCGTCGTTTCAATGGTTTGGGCAGCGATGCCTGAACGCGCAGCGGCGCAGACCTTTTCCTTTTCCGATGTGGTCGTCGAAGGAAACGTGCTGGTCGATCCGGCGACCGTGGTGAAGCTTGCGGGAATCGCCGCGGGCGAACCGGTGTCGGCGGCAGCGCTGAACGATGCGTTCCAGCGGATTTCCGGCTCTGGCCTGTTCGAGAGTGTCGAACTGGTGCCGAGCGGCAGCACCCTGGTCGTGCGGGTTGTCGAAAACCGGACGATCAATTTCGTGTCCTTCGAAGGGAACCGCCGGATCAAGGACGAGGCCCTGGCCGAGGTCGTCAAGTCGCAGGCACGCCGGTTCTATTCGCCCTCGCAGGCCGAACAGGACGCGGCAGCGATCACCGAGCTTTATTCGTCGCAGGGCCGGATGGCCGCACGGGTCGAGCCGCGGATCATCCTGCGCGACACCGGCAAGGTGGATCTGGTGTTCGAGATCCGCGAAGGCCGGGTGACCGAGGTGGAAAGCATCGCCTTTACCGGCAACAAGGCCTTCTCGGACCGGCGCCTGCGCCAGGTTCTCGAGACCAAGCAGGCCGGATTGCTGCGTACCTTCATCCGCCGCGATACCTATGCCGCCGAGCGACTGAACCTCGACCGGCAGTTGCTGACCGAGTTCTACCGCTCGCGCGGGTACATCGATGCCGATGTCCGTGGCGTGGTGTCCGAGTTCGCGCGCGACCGCGAGGCCTTCTTCGTGACCTTCACGGTGATCGAGGGCCAGAAATACACCTTCGACAAGGTCAGCGTGGTCAGCGACTACGAGGGCGTCGATGCGGCGGAGTACGAGCGCGAGATCCGGGTGCGCAAGGGTGCGACCTACTCGCCGACGCTGGTCGAGAACACCATCGCGCGGATGGAGGGCCTTGCACAGCGCAATGGCGTGACCTTCATGCGGGTCGAACCCGTCATTACCCGCAATCCCGGAACCGGGACGCTGGACCTGGCCTTTGTCCTGTCGAAGGGGCCGCGCGTCTTTGTCGAGCGCATCGACATCGAAGGCAACGCGACCACGCTTGACCAGGTCATCCGGCGGCAGTTCCGCACCGTCGAGGGCGACCCGCTGAACCCGCGCGAAATCCGGCAGGCGGCCGAACGCATCCGCGCGCTTGGCTACTTTGCCAATGCCGAGGTGGGCGCAGGTCAGGGATCGGGCGAGGATCAGGTCGTTGTCGACGTGAACGTCGAGGAACAGCCGACCGGCTCGCTGTCCTTCGGCGTGTCCTATGGCGCGACCTCGGGCGTCGGCCTGAACCTCGGGTTCAGCGAGACGAACTTCCTCGGGCGTGGCCAGACGCTGAACCTGAACGTGAGTTCGGGGACCGACACGGCCGATACCTCGATCACCTTCATCGAGCCGGCGCTGCTGAACCGCGATCTGAAGTTCCGCTTCTCGGGGGCCTATACGACCTCGAATGCGGATGACGAGGACTACGACACCAAGATCATCACGATTTCCCCCGCGCTCGATTTCCCGATCAGCGAGAAGGGCCGGATCGAGGTGCGCTATACCGTCGCCGAGAAGGAAATGAGCAACTATACCGGGCGCTCGACGATCCTTCAGAACGAAACGCGGGACGGTGCCTTGCTGTCCTCGGCGCTGGGCTACAGCTACACCTTCGACAACCGCATCGGCGGGTTGAACCCGACGTCGTCCTTCCGGCTGCGCTTCGGGCAGGACTATGCGGGGCTGGGTGGCGACGTTCAGTCGGTGACATCGAACGTGATCGCGACGGTGGAAAAGAAGGTCTTCCAGGAAGAGGTCACCCTGCGGGCAGAGTTCGAGGCCGCGGCGATTTCGTCGCTGGGCGGAACCTCGAGCCGGGTGATCGACCGCTTCTCGGGCAATGGCAAGATCCGCGGGTTCGAGCCGAACGGGATCGGTCCGCGCGACCTGTCGGTGCGAAGCCGCGACGCTCTGGGCGGCAACTACCTTGCCGTGGCGCGGTTCGAAGCCGAGTTCCCGGTCGGACTTCCGGAAGAATACGGAATCACCGGTGGCCTGTTTGCCGACGTGGGTTCGGTCTGGGGGCTGGATGCCGCAGGCGGCGTGGACGATGACCTGCATCTGCGGTCCTCGGTCGGCGTCTCGGTCTTCTGGGACACGCCGATCGGGCCGTTGCGCTTCAACTTCTCGAAGGCGCTTGAAAAGCAGAAGTATGACCGCGAGCGGACCTTCGACCTGACGATCTCGACGCGGTTCTGATGCGCCGGGTGGCTGCGGCCCTTGCGTTCTGCGCCTGCGCGGTTGCTGCCCCGGAGATCGTCCGGGCGCAGGCGGAGGACGCCGGCAACCAGCCCGCAGCGGCAGTGCAAAGCGCCGTCCTGACGCTGGACCAGAAGCGGCTTTTCGCCGAATCGCTCTGGGGCAAGCGGGTCAGCGCCAGCGTGACCGAGGATTCGCGCGCCCTGCAGGCAGAGAACCGGACGATCGAGGCGGCGCTTGCCGCGGAAGAGGAATCCCTGACCGCGCGCCGCGCGAGCCTCGATCCGGCGGTCTTCCGGCAGGAGGCCGATGCCTTCGATGAAAAGGTGACGGGGATACGCGCCGCCCAGGAAGCGAAATCGCGCGAGATCGCCGGGCGCCATGAGAACGAGGAACAGGCCTTTCTCGATGCCGCCCTGCCGGTGATCGGAGAGGTCCTGCGGGCAAGGGGCGCGGTGGTCGTGATTGACCGCGCGATGGTGTTCGTGTCGGCCAATTCGATTGACGTGACCGATGAGCTGATCCAGCGGATCGACGCCACGCTGGGCGATGGCACCGCCGCCCCGGTACCGGCAGAACCGCAGGACGGCGATGTTTCAGACCCTGAAACATCGACCCCCGGGCCCTGACGGGGAACCGGCTTCGCCTTGCCACCTTCGGGCGCAGTTGTTAGCAAGACCCTGACAGCAGGCGCAGACACGACAGGGAAAAGCCGCATGAACGACGCGACAGCCGCGCCCAAGGTCTATGCGACCGAGGCCGACATCCACCTGATCCAGCGGATCATTCCACATCGCTACCCGTTCCTGCTGATCGACAAGGTGCGCGACATCGTGCCGAACGTCGGTTGCGTCGGCATCAAGAACGTCACCTTCAACGAACCCCACTTCCAGGGGCACTTCCCGCAAAAGCCGATCATGCCCGGCGTCACCATCGTCGAGGCGATGGCGCAGGCGGCGGCAGTGCTGGTCGGCATCTCGATGGATGTGGTGGGGCGCGACCTGCTGACCTATTTCCTGTCGATCGACGGCTGCAAGTTCCGCCGCATGGTCGTTCCGGGCGACGTGCTGGAGCTGCACATGACCGTCAAGCGCGGCGGCGGCAAGATCTGGAAGTTCCACGGCCGTGCCATGGTCGGGGCCGAGCTTGCTTGCGAAGCCGAAATCACCGCCATGATGGACCTGCGCGACTGATGGCCGTTCACCCGACTGCAACCGTCCACCCCTCTGCCATCGTCGAGGCAGGGGCCGTGATCGGCCCGGGTTGCCGGATCGGCCCGTTTTCGATCATCGGGCCCGATGTCCGCCTTGGCGAGAGGGTCGAGATCAAGAGCCATGCCGTCATCTCTGGCCTGACCGAGATCGGCGACGACACGGTGATCTTCCCCTTTGCCACGCTGGGCGAGGTACCGCAGGACCTGAAGTTCAAGGGCGAAACCGCAAGGCTGGTCATCGGCAGGCGCAACCGCATCCGCGAACACGTGACGATGAACATCGGCACCGGCGGCGGCGGCGGCGTGACCCGCGTGGGCGACGACGGGCTGTTCATGACGGGCTGCCATGTCGCGCATGACTGCCAGATCGGCAACCGCGTGATCCTGGTGAACTCGGTGGCGCTGGCCGGTCACGTGATCCTCGAGGATGACGTGATCGTCGGCGGGCTTTCGGGCGTGCACCAGTTCGTGCGCATCGGCCGCGGCGCGATCATCGGCGCGGTCTGCATGGTGACGGCGGATGTCATTCCGCATGGTCTGGTGCAGGGTCCGCGCGGGCAGCTGGACGGGCTGAACCTTGTGGGGCTGAAACGGCGCGGCACCGACAAGTCCGAGATCAACGCGCTGCGCGATCTCTATGCGGTGCTGGGCGACGGTAATTTCCGCGAGAACGCGCGGCGCCTGGCAGACGGGAACCCGGACAGCCCGCTGGTGGCCGAGGTGCTGGATTTCATTCTCGGGCCTTCGGACCGGTCCTACCTGACGCCGCGATGAGCCTGACGGCCATCATTGCGGGCCAGGGTGCCTTGCCCGGCCTGATCGTGGCCGAGCTTCAGGCCCGCGGCCTTTCCTTCGTCCTGGCGGAACTCGAGGGCAATTCGTCCGCGGTCGATGGGGTGGAACCGGTCCGCTTCCGGGTCGAACGGCTGGTGCCGTTTCTGGACCATCTCGTCGGCCTCGGTGTGACGCAGGTAGTGATGGCGGGCGCGGTCCGTCGCCCCGAGCGGCTGGAACCCGACCTGTTCGACCCGCGGACCGCGACGCTGGTGCCGCGGCTGCTGGCGGCGATGGGGCAGGGCGATGACGGTGCGCTGCGCATCATCATCGAGATCTTCGAGGAATCGGGACTGGCCGTCGTCGGTGTGCATGACCTTCTGCCCGACCTGTTGCCCGGTTCGGGCGTCCTGACCCGTGCACAGCCGGGCCAGCGGCACCGCGAGGCGGCGCAGCTGGGCGAGACGACGGTCGCCGAGATGGGGCGCAGCGACAGCGGGCAGGCCTGCATCGTCGCCGGTGACGAGGTTGCCCTGCGCGAAGGGCCGGACGGCACCGACGCGATGATCGCGCGGCTGCTGCATTCGCCGGTCGTCGGGGTGCCGTCCCCCGCCCTCGGGCGTGCCTTTGCGGCCGCCTTCGGCATGCCCGATCATGTCGCGGCGCGGATGATTGTCGCCGCCTATGAGCGGCTTGCGGCCGAGCCGAGAGTGAGGGCAAGGGACGCCATCCTTTTCAAGGCACCGAAACCGGGGCAGGATCGCCGCGCCGATCTGCCGGTGGTCGGCCCGGGTACCGCCGTGCTGGCGGCCGAGGCGGGTCTGGCCGGCATCGTGATCGAGGCCGGAGGCGTCATGGTGATCGACCTGCCACGGGTGCTGATGCTGTTGGATGCGATGGGGCTTTTCCTTTGGGTGCGCCCGCGCGGGGCTGCCCGGTGAAGGCCTTCCTTGTCGCGGGAGAGGCGTCGGGGGATGCGCTTGGCGCGGCGCTGATGGCGGGGTTGCTGGACCTGTCGCCGGGTTGCGGCTTCGCGGGGGTCGGCGGTCAGCGCATGGAGGCGCAAGGGCTGTCCAGCCTGTTCCCGATGGAGGACCTGTCGGTCATGGGCCTCGTCGAGGTCCTGCCGAAGTACCGCCACCTGAAGCGCCGCATTGCCGAGACGGCCGCCGCCTGCCTTGCCGCCGCGCCGGATGCGCTGATTACCATCGACAGCCCGGATTTCGGGTTGCGCGTCGCGCGGATCGTGCGCGCGGCCAATCCTGCCATCCGCACCATCCACTATGTGGCGCCGACGGTCTGGGCCTGGCGTCCGGGCCGCGCGGCAAAGATGGCCGAGGTGATCGACCACGTTCTGGCGCTTTTCCCCTTCGAGCCGCCCTACATGACCGCCGCCGGCATGACCTGCGACTTCGTGGGCCATCCGGTGGTGGCCGAGCCGCTGGCCACGGCCGATCAGGCCGCGGGCTTCCGCGCTGCCGAAGGGATCGCGCCCGACCAGCCGCTGGCGCTGTGCCTGCCGGGGTCGCGGCGGGGCGAGGTGACGCGACTGCTGCCGCGCTTTGGCGAGACGCTGATGCAGCTGCGCGACCGCGACCCGCACCTGCGCGTGGTGATCCCGACCGTGCGCGGCGTGGCCGACCTTGTGCGCGAGATGTCGGGCCGCTGGCCTGCCCCGCCGCTGGTGGTCGAGGACGTTGACGCCCGGCGCGCGGCCTTCGCTGCGGCTGACGTGGCGCTTGCGGCCTCGGGCACGGTCAGCCTTGATCTTGCGGCCAACCGGGTGCCGATGGTGATCGGCTACGACATGAACCCGGTCACGCGACTGCTGATGCGGCGGCTGGTCCGGGTGGACACGGTGACGCTTGTGAACCTGGTGTCGGAAACCCGCGCGATACCAGAGTTCCTGGGCCGGGACTGCCGACCTGCCGCAATGGCGCGCGTGCTGTCGCGGCTCCTGGAGGACGAGGCCTCGCGCGCCGATCAGGTGGCCGCGATGGACCTGACGATGGCGCGGCTCGGGCGCGGCGGCGAGGCCCCGGGCCTGCGGGCCGCACGGTCGGTGCTGGCGCGGCTCAGCCCTTCGCCTGCGTCCTGAGGATCGTGATCGCAAAGACCCCGAACACCCCGGCAAAGGCCCAGTCGATGGCCCGCAGAACCCGTGGGTTTGCCTTCATGGCCGCCACGAAGCGGTTGGCAAAGAAAATCAGTGCGATGCCAAGCGGCAGGTTCAGGATCACGAAGTAAAGGCCGAGAAACAGCAGCTTGCCAGATGCGTGGGGGTCGGCGGCGCTGACGAAACCCGGAAGGAAGGTGATGAAGAAGATCACCACCTTGGGATTGGACAGATTGACCATCAGCCCGGTGAGGAACGTCTTCCAGAAGGTCGAACGCCGCGCGTCGGGGCCGGTTTCGGCGACATTCAGGACGGTGCCGTGCCGGATCATCTGCACCGCCAGCCAGCAGAGATAGAGCGCGCCGACGATCTTCATCGTGTTGAAGGCCACGGGCGAGGCCTGGATCAGCACCGAGATGCCAAGCGCGGCAAGGACCGAATGCACGCAGCATCCAAGCGAAGTGCCGAGGATGGCGGCGATACCGCCAGAGCGGCCGCCGCTGAGGGTGCGCGAAAGCCACAGGCTCATGTCCGGGCCGGGCGTGATGAACAGGATGAAGCCTGCAACGGTGAAGGCCAGCAGGACGGGCAGGGCCGGGATGAAGTCGGGCATGTCTGAAGCCTTCGGATCGTTGGGCGGCCCAGTGGTAGGGCGTCGGCGGGCGGCCAGCAAGACCCTGCGCGGAGCTGTGCAGAATCTGCAAGGCGGCCAGTCGGTTGCGGACCTTCTCTTGCTCCATGCGAGGGCCGATATTCGGGATGAGGGGGAATGGAACCCGGCCTGATGGCCAAACTCGGAGACAGACCATGGCACTCGCCATCCAGCGTCATTCCACATCGCCGCTTTCGGCCCTGCGCCGCCTTGCCGGGCAGACGCTCGACATGCTGGTCCTGCTGGCAAATGCGAACGGGCTTCTGAAGGAAGTCGAAAAGCTGAACGCCACCCCGGACGAGGCGCTGACGGCGGCAGGCACCGACCGCAGTTCCGAAGTCGCGCGGATCTTCTCGGCGCGCTACTACTGAGGGGCCGCGCGGCCAATCCCGCATTCGTGCGCGCCCCGGCCGGGATTTCGTGCTAGACTTATCCCATCAGGTGCACCGCAGCGCGGCGGGGCCGCGCCGGTTTGCATCCGAGGCGATGTCTACCGGAGGAGGCGGCGTGATGGTCACGACAATCGGCAATCCGATGTCCTGGGGGGCAAAGGTTTTTGGCAGGGCGGGCGGCGAGGTCGCCCTGGCCCTTGAGGGAATGGGCGGCGAGGTCATCGCCGAACCGGTCGTGCAGAAGATCGGCACCGAGGATATCCGTCAGGCGCTGAAGTCGGGGCTGGCCGATTTTGCCGCCCTGCGCACCGATGTGATCGTGATCTGCCTGCTCTACCCTGTGATGGGCGCGCTGCTTGTCTATCTGGCGCTGAACCAGAGCCTTGCGCACCTCGTCTTCCCGCTGGTCGCGGGCTTTGCGCTGCTGGGGCCGGCGGTTGCCGTGGGTTTTTACGAAATGTCGCGCCAGCGGGCGGTCGGGCAGAGCGTGAACTGGGGGTCGGCGCTTGCGGTGCTGCAATCGCGGTCCTTCGGAGCGATCCTCGTTCTGGGCCTGATGCTGGTCGGGACTTTCCTGCTGTGGATGATCGTGGCCTGGGGCCTTTACCGGGCGACGCTCGGGCCCGAGGCGCCGGCTTCGGCGGTTGCGCTTCTGGATGAGGTCTTCACCACGGGTGCAGGCTGGGTGCTGGCCGTGACGGGCATTGCCACCGGCTTTGTCTTTGCGCTGGTGGTGCTGTGCGTCAGCGTCGTGTCCTTCCCGATGCTGATCGACCGGCCGGTGGGGCTGCCGCGTGCGGTCGTCACCTCGGTCCGGGTGGCGCAGCGGAACCCCGGGACTGTCGCCCTCTGGGGCCTGATTGTCGCGGCAGGGCTGGTGATCGGCTCGCTTCCGATGCTGCTCGGGCTGGTGGTCGTGCTGCCGGTGCTCGGCCATGCGACCTGGCATCTTTACCGGCGTGCCGTGACTATCGGCTGACGCGCTGATTTCTGCCTGAAGAACCGGCGCCGCGCGGCCCCGTCTTGCGCCGGGACGCGCCCCACGGCAGTCTTGGCTCGACATCAAAAGGGCAGGGCGCGAACCCTGCCGGCAAGGCGAGGCACGGCAGATGAAGGGCATTTTTGGATTGGCGTTCGTATCGGCGCTTGTCGCGGGGCTGGCTGGCTGCACCAGCGACCCGGGGTTCACCGGCGTTCCGGGTGTGCGTGAAGCAGAGGCGGGGGCGGTGGCGTCCTGCCGGTATGTGTCGAACATCGCGATGACGCCGGGCGTCTTCGGGCCGCTTGCCGACCAGGGCCTGAAATACGCCCGCAACAAGATCAAGCAGGACGCGCAGAACCTTGGGGCGAACACCGTGGTCTTCGACAAGGTTGTTCCGGGGGCCGATGTCTATCGCGTGACCGCGACCGCCTACAGTTGCTGACCGCCCGGAAGCGTATATGAATGGACGCTCGGGCGGGCGGCGCTGTGCCTGCCCGACGGTCTGGGAGGCGATGGGATGACAGGCAGCGATCTGACGGCAACGGACATCCGGCCCGCCGGAACCTGGACCAAGGCGCAGGACCTTGTGACGCTCGACTACGACGGGCGATTCCTGCGGCGTCGGCGTCTGACCACGGCGTCGGGCCAGTCGGTCATGGTCGACCTGCCGCGGACGACGAGCCTTGAGCCGGGCGACGCGCTTTCGCTGTCTGACGGGACATTGCTGGAAGTCGTTGCGGCCGAGGAAGACCTGACCGAAGTCCGTGCGGGCGAGGGGGCGTCTTCGCTTGTACGTCTGGCCTGGCATATCGGGAACCGCCACACCCCCTGCCAGATCGAGGATGACCGCTGCCTGATCCGGCGCGATCCCGTGCTGGAAAACATGCTGCGCGGGCTTGGCGCAAGCGTCGCGCCTGTATCGGAGCCGTTCCTGCCGGAAGGCGGGGCCTATGGGCAGGGACGGACGCTTGGCCACAGCCATGACACGGGCGCACAATCGCATGGGCATGACGCTGCGCACGATCATGGGCACGACCATCCCCACGACCATCCGCATCGGGCAGTGCACCATCACGGGTCGCATGGCGGGCAGGACGCCGACGATGCCCCCGCATCCGAGCCGTGAATGTCGGACGCGGCCCGGCTGAAGCTGATCCAGTGGCTTTCCCCCGCCTTTCCGCTGGGCGGTTTTGCTTATTCGCACGGGATCGAGGCCGCAATCGCGTCGGGCGCGGTGGTTGACGCGGGCAGCGCCGGGGCCTGGATCGAGGATGTCATCCGGCGCGGCTCGGGTCGGGTGGATGCGGTTCTGCTGCGGGCCGCGCTGCGTCCCGATGCCGATCATGCCGCCCTCGCTGCCCTGGCGGTGGCCATGGCCGCTTCAAAAGAGCGGCTGACCGAAACGATGGAGCAGGGGGCTGCGCTGGCAAGGACCGTGGGGGCGATCTCTGGCCGCGATCTGCCGGCAGAGCCGTATCCGGTTGCCCTGGGGCGCGCCGCACAGGGACTTGGGCTGCCGCCGCAGGATGTGGTTGCGCAATACCTGCACGCCTTTGCGTCGCAGCTTGTTCAGGTGGCGGTCCGCTTCGTGCCGCTCGGCCAGACCGAGGGGCAGGCGATGCTGGCGCAGCTGCATCCGGCGATTCTCGATGTGGCGGACGCGGCAGAGTCGATCCGGCCCGAGGATGTGACGTCTTCGGCCTTTGGGGCTGATTCAGCCGCCATGCGCCACGAAACCATGGAGGTCCGGATCTACCGGACCTGAACGGAGAATGCAGATGAAAAGCAGTCACGGCCCGCTTCGGGTCGGAATCGGTGGCCCGGTCGGGGCGGGAAAGACGACCCTGACGGCGGCCCTGTGCCTTGCGCTGAAGGACAGGCTTTCCGTCGCCGTTGTGACGAATGATATCTACACGCAGGAGGATGCCGACTTCCTGACGCGCGCGCAGGTTCTTTCTGCCGACCGGATCAGGGGCGTCGAAACCGGAGGGTGCCCGCATACCGCCATCCGCGAGGATGCCTCGATCAACCTGGCAGCGATTGATGATCTGGTGGCAAGGCACCAGGACCTCGACCTGGTCATCATCGAAAGCGGGGGCGACAACCTGGCGGCCACGTTCAGCCCGGAACTTGCCGACCTGTCGATCTATGTGATCGACACGGCGGCCGGACAGGACATTCCACGCAAGAAGGGACCGGGGGTGACGAAGTCGGACCTGCTGGTGGTGAACAAGACCGACCTTGCGCCCCATGTCGGGGTGGACCCGGACCTGCTGGTGGCCGACACCGCCCGGGCGCGCGGCGCGCGGCCCTTCGTGATGGCGAGCCTGCGCAATGGCCGTGGTGTCAGCGAGGTCGTCGACTTCATCCTGCGCGAGGGCGGGCTGGACTAGTCTGCCGGTGGCGGCGTATCTGCGTCGCAAAGGTCACGGAACGAACGGAAACCAGAGCATGGCCAACCCCAAGCGCATCGTGCTGTCCAGCGACCATGCCGCCATCCCGCTGCGGCAGGCTATTGCTGCCCATGTCGCGGCCAGGGGCTGGGAGGTCGTCGACATCGGCCCGGCGACGCCCGAGAGCACCCATTACCCAAAGCACGGCGAGGCCGCCGCGCGGCGCGTCGCCTCGGGCGACTGCGCGCTTGGCATCATCCTCTGCGGGACGGGGCAGGGCATCATGATGGCCGCCAACAAGGTCAGGGGCATCCGCTGCGGCGTCTGTTCGGACGTCTTCTCGGCCCGGATGATCCGCGCGCACAACGACGCCAACATGCTGTCGCTCGGCGCGCGGGTGGTGGGCGAGGGGCTGGCGCTCGACATCGTCGATGCATTTCTCGCGACCGGATTCGAGGGTGGCCGTCACGCCACGCGGGTCGACATGATTGCGGCGCTGGAAGGCTGAACGGAGATTACGTCCGCTGCGGAAGCGACTCGCCGTTGCGGGCCAGCTCATCCTCGATTTCCGCAAGGCGCGCACGGAACTTGCCGAGGTTCAGCCGCTCGGCAAGGCTTCGGCACAGGATGCCACTGAGGATCAGCCGCCCGTCCCGGTCGAGCCGGGTCAGGATCGTCGAGAGATAGGGCTGATAGTTGCGGCGGACGCGGAAGAAGGTGGCGAAAAGGCGGGCGTCGAACGTTCCGCTGGCCACTGCCTTGAGTATGGCCGGGGTGATCTGCATGTCCTGCAGGGCGCTTGCGACGTCCCGGCCAAGCCTGCGGCAGGGCAGCAGCGTGGTCCAGCTGCGCGCGAAGAGCGCCGCATGCATCGCGTCGAGCGAGACATCCGGGTCGAACAGGACAAAGACCTGATCGGCCCCCTCGGTCATGTCCGGTGCAAAGCCGTAGCGGGCCGTGAAGTCGAGCCTGCGCTGTTCGAAGAAGCGGTGGTCCCAACCCGCGATCCGGGGGTCGAGCGTTGCCTGCGGTTGCACCAGCACGACCGTGGCCCCGGGTGCAGCAACGGAAAAGGCAGCGGCCGCATAGCCGCACATGCCCGCACCGTAGAAGATCACGCGGTCGAATTCGTCAAAGACCGACTCTTCCACCAGGTTGTCGAAGTAGGCGATCACCTCGTCGGCGCGGAACCAGGTGTCGTGATCGGCGATCAGGCAGAGATGCGACCAGCCGCTCTGCAAGGCAATCTCGCGCCCGAAGGGCAGCTGGTCGGCGCGGTCGCGCAGGATGGTGTCGCGGGCCTCGAAGGTGACGAGAAGGGTCTCGGATCCGGCCGTGTAGAGCGCCGAATGATCCGGCCCGAGCCGCTCATAGCTGCCCGATTGCGCGCCGATCGCGGCAAGCCGCCCACGCCAGTCGAGGCCCGCCAATACCTGGCGCCCCGTCGATTTCAACGGATCGTCGCGCATTTCCCCAACGTCTGAGCTCAATTGCTCGCACCCTTTGCGCCCATCTCTGCCCGTTGCCGCGGCACCGATCAAGCGTGCACCTGACCGCCGGACAGAAGAATTCGGATGGTCGTTTCCTGACCTGGTTCTATTCGGACGGATCGCCCTGCGCTGTTTCCCCTTGCGTGTCGGCCCGCGCGGCGCGCATGGCATAGCCGGTGATGAAGCGCGCGGCACCCGCGGCCAGCGGACGACTCGGCGGCGTCAGCAAGAGCCGTCCGAACAGTGCGCGGTAAGGTTCCTCCAGCATCAGCGCCTCGAACCGCGCCTTGCGCCAGGCGACGGCCCGGTCGTGCAGGGCGGCAAGCGTAGGATCGGCCCGCAGGCCGTCGCGCAACGGGGCGGCGCGGTCGGTCAGGGGCAGGATCGTTCCATCCTCGTCGGTCGAGAAGTTGCGCTCGACCCAGTAGGACATGTCAAAGGCCGAACCATCGCGGTTGGCGCGGCCCCGGTCGCATTTCACCAGATAGCTTTCCATCGCGCCCAGCGCGTAGTGGTTCAGCTGAACCAGCCCGTAGTTGTCTTGCCCCAGGACCGAGAAGATGCGCGTCGTGTGGAACAGGGGCGGCATCTCGCGCCCCGATCCGTCGAACCAGCGCTGGGCCGCGATGCGGTCGGGGTCGGGCTGGCGGGGGCGGTGGACGCCAAGGCGGGCATAGCTGCCGTCGTTGCGGAAAAGCGTCTTGAACAGCCCCGCGCGCCACGGCCAGACTATGACGCGCGGCGCGGCGCGGGTGAAGACCTGCGGGATGGGGCGGTCTTCGTAGCGCACGACGCCCGCGTTGCCGAAGAACCGCCAGGTCAGCGGGATCGCCGTCGCCTCGGGCAGGGCGGCGGTCAGGGCCTGCACCGTCCGGTCGCCAGTGTGGACGTTCACGAATTCGTCGATGTCGAGGAACAGCACCCAGTCGGCGGCCTGTTTCAGCGGGTGGCTGTCGGCCTGCTTCAGCGCGTCCCATTGCGGCCCCTGCCGGTGGGGCGCGTCGTTCCTGACGTGGGTCAGCCAGCCCATTTCCTGCAGGCGGTCGAGCATCAGGTCGGTGCCGTCCTGGCAGTCATTGGAAAAGACCAGGACATCGGTGAAGCCCGAGGCCCGGTGGTGCGCTAGCCAGTCGATCAGGAAAGCGCCTTCGTTGCGCACCGTCAGGATGGCGAGAAAGCGCGGCTCAGTGTTCGG
>JBJOQI010000176.1:0-5619 GCA_046050045.1 Pseudomonadota bacterium
TTGGCACCGTTCGTCGGCGTGCCGTCGTTCGAATATCCTTGAGCCGTACCAGGCATAATGACCTCATGCAGTTTCCTCACCGCCGTTAATCAGATGATAACGACGAAAATCGGGCAGATCCCGGTTGGAACTTTGGCAGCGGCAGCTTTGTGCCGGACGCCGGCGCGCACTCAGGCGGAACGGCGCTGACGGCCGATATTCGCCCGCATCAGCACCGCCACGGCGCAAAGCCCGACGGCCATCACCAGCAGCGCAGGGGGCGCGGCATCGCCCAGGTTCTCGAGGCTCGCCTTCTCGTGCACGCGCGTGGCCAGCGTCTCGTAGTTGAAGGGCCGCAACAGCAGCGTGGCCGGCAGTTCCTTCACGCAATCGACAAAGACCAGCAGCAGCGCGGTCGCCACCGACCCCCGGATCAGCGGCAGGTAGAGATCGCGCAGGACCCCGCCCTCGCCCCGCCCGAGCGAGCGTGCAGCCATCGGCAGGGCCGGGGCCACGCGGCCAAAGGCGCTGTCGACCGCGCCCTGCGCCAGCGCAAAGAACCGCACGACATAGGCAAGGATGATGCCCGCCGCCGTCCCGATCAGCAAAAGGCCCGGCTCCCGCCCTGTCACCGCGTTGATAAGGTCGGCGAGCCGGTGGTCAAGCGCGGCCAGCGGGATCAGCAGGCCCACGGCCAGCACCGCGCCGGGGGCGGCATAGCCGATCGTCGTGACCGGCAGGACAAGGCGCGGCAGCGCCCGCCCCGACAGCCGGACACCATAGACCAGCAGCATCGCCGCGCTCACCGCCAGCAGCGATGCAATGCCGCCAACCGAAAGGGTATGGAACAAGGCGCGCCCCAGCCCCGCGCCGACCCAGGCCTCGGGGTTTGACAGGGCATGACCCGCAATCACCAGCACCGGCAGGGCAAACCCGATCCCGATCGGCAAGAGGCACAGCCCCGTCGCGACCAACGCGGGCAGCAGCGGCAACGGCATCCTCACGATCGGGCGCGGCTGCCGCGCCGACTGGTAGAACCGCAACCGGTTCCGGCTGGTCCGCTCGACCCAGACAAGGCCCAGCATCACCGCCAGGATCAGGCAGGCGATCTGCGCCGCACCGCCGGAGTTTCCGCCCTCCAGCCAGACGGTGAAGATGCCCGTCGTCAGCGTCTGGACCCCGAAGTAATCCACGACGCCGAAATCGTTCACCGCCTCCATCATCGCAATTGCCGCCCCCGCCGCGATGGCCGGGCGCGCCAGCGGCAGCCCGACCCGCAGGAACAGCATCGCCGGCCCGGCCCCGAGCGACCGCGCCACCTCGTAGGCCCCGCCCTGCTGCTCGCGGTAGGCGGCACGGGCCAACAGGTAGACATAAGGGTAAAGCGACGCCGACAGCACGATGACCGCGGCGGTCCGCGACCGGATTTCCGGAAACCAGTAGTCCTGCGCCCCCTGCCAGCCAAAGGCGCTCCGCAGCGCGGTCTGGACAGCACCCGAATAGTCCAGGAAGTCGACGACCGCATAGGCCCCGACATAGGCAGGCACCGCCAGCGGCAGCAGCAGCAGCCATTCAAGAACGCCGCTCAGCGGAAAGCGGTACATCGTCACCAGCCAGGCCGCCCCTGCGCCGACCGCCGCCGTCAGCAGACCCGTCCCCGCCATCAGGACAGCGGTATTGGCCAGATAGCGGGGCAGCGTGGTCGACACGAGATGCGGCCATATGTTCTCGGTCGGGTTGAAGGCAATCCACACGACCGAGGCGACCGGCAGCACAACCAGCCCCGCGATGGCAAGCGCCAGCAGGGTCCAGCCGATGCCGCGCCCCGCAGCCCCCGCCCGCGGGCGGCCCCGCGCGTCCTGCCCGCCATCGGTCCGATCTGCATGATCCGTCATGGGTCCGGGCTTAGGCCAAAGCCGGTGCCCTGTCCAGAAAGCCCGGCCGCTCGCGCCCCGGCGACCAGAGAACCGGCTTGACCCCGGACGGGCTTTGGCGGCACCTCTGGCCAAGGCCCCGCGCGGGCGGACGACCCGGAACGCCCATAACGCCCATGCAGATCATCTTTCACCTCGGCACGCATTGCACGGATGAAGAGCGCCTCGTGCGAACCCTTCTGCGCAACCGCGGGGCGCTGGCGCCGCATGGCGTCGCCGTGCCCGCGCCCGGGCGGTACCGGACGGTCCTGCGCGACGCACTCGTCGCGCTGCACGGCGGTATCGCCGACCGCGCGGCACAAGAGGCGCTGCTCGATTCAATCCTCGACCAGGACGATCCCGGCCGGGTCATCTTCACCAACGACTACTTCATGGGCCTGCCGCTCCGCGCGATCGGCGACAGCGGCCTCTATCCCACCGCAGGCCGCCGCGCCGCGGCCCTCGCCAATCTCTTTCCCGATGCCGAGACCGAGTTTCACCTGGCCATCCGCAACCCGGCCACGCTGGTTCCGGCCCTGCTGGCCCGCGCGCCCGGCACCACCTATCCGGCGCTGGTCGGCGACACCCAGCCCGCGGCGCTGCGCTGGCTGCCGGTGATCCGCCGCATTGCCGCCCAGGCCCCGGAATCCCGCGTCGTCGTCTGGTGCAACGAGGACACCCCGGTGATCTGGCCCGAGGTCCTGCGCCGCGTCGCCGGCGTTCCGCCCGACTTCGCGCTCGAGGGCGAATACGACCTGGCCGAAACGCTGATGACCGAAGCGGGCTTTTCCCGGATGACAAGCTTCCTGCAGGCACACCCGCCGCAGAGCATCTCGGCCCGCCGCAAGATCCTGACGGCCTTCCTGGAAAAGTTCCATCGCCCCGACAGCCTGACGATGGAGGTGCCCCTGCCCGGCTGGACCGACGACCTGGTGGCCGCGATCACCGACGACTACGACCGCGAATGCGACGAGATCCGCCGGATGGCACGGGTCGAGATGATCCTGCCCTGACCGGCCCTCAGACCATCCCGAGCGCGGCCTTGTAGACCTCGAGCACGGCTTCTTCCTCGGCCAGGTCGTTCTTGTCGCGCTTGCGCAGCGCGATGATCTTGCGCAGGGCCTTGGTGTCGTAGCCGCGGCCCTTGGCCTCGGCCATCACTTCCTTCATCTGGTCGGCCAGATCGCGCTTTTCGGCGTCGAGGTGCTCGTAGCGCTCGATGAACTGCTTCAGCTCCTCCGCAGTCACGCTGTAGGTCGCGTCGCTCACGTCGCTTGCCATCGGGGCTCTCCTCTGCTCGGTCCGAAGCGTCTGACTAGTGCCTGCACCGCCGCGCTGCAAGTCCCCCGCGCTAGGGCACCGCACGTTCCCCGGCACCCTTGCGCAACGCCTCCGCCCCGGCTAGGGCATGCCGCGTCGCCGCTGCCCAGCGGTTCCCGCCGCCGGAGGCCCCATGCAGCTTCTCATCTGGATCGGATCCGCCATCACCCTGGCCGGGGTTGCCCTGCTGGTCTGGTGCATCCTCGCCGTCGCCCGCGCGCGCCGGTCAGGGCTGGACGACGCCGCGATGCGGGCCCGACTTCAGACCATCGTTGCCTGGAACCTCGGCGCGCTCCTGGTCTCGGCCATCGGGCTGATGTGCGTCATCGCCGGGCTGTTCCTCGGCTGAGGCACCGGGCCTAGCCGCCGTTCAGGTCGGCAAACCGCCGCCCCTCGCGGATCAGATCGTCCCAGAGCGGGTCCGGCACCAGCCCGGGCATCCGCATTTCCTCGGCAAAGCGGCGCAGAAGGTTGCGCAGCCGCAGCAGCCCGGCTTCGTCCGCGGCCTGCATCGGCCCGCCCTGCCAGCGCGGGAACCCGGACCCGAGCACGGCGGCCACATCCACGTCCGACGGCCGCGCCACCGCTTGCCCCGACACGAGCCTCGCCCCTTCGTTGGCGACGACGGCCAGAAACAGCCCCGCGATGACCTCGGGCGACAGAACCCTTCCGGGCCGGAACGGACGCCCCGCCACCGCCCGGGCCGACGACAGCATCGCGGCAATCTCGGCGTCCTGCCGCAGGGCACCCGTCTCGACATCCTGCAGGTAGAACCCGGCCCCCGCCGCAATTCCCGGCCGCCCGCGCCCTTCCAGCGCCTCGGCCAGCGCACGCGACACCGGACCCGCCGCATCGCTCGCCGGGCGATCCGCCAGGTTGTGCCGGTCGCGCATCGCAAAGGGCCCTTCGGCCAGGCCCCAGTCGCCCAGCACCCGGTCGATGCTGTAGGGCCCGGCCCCCGCCTCGATCAGCGCGTCGGCCGCGCGCTGGACCGCGGCACTGATCGCCGCGACCAGACCCGTGCGCGCCACGACCGGCTGGGCGCGCACCGACCGCGCCAGCGCCACCGCCGCCGCGACCGCTCCTGCGGAAGCACCGGGCGGCGCAAGGATCTCGGCCAGCGCGCCCGCCGCCATGCGCGGCGCACCGGGCGGGCTGACCAGCGTCAGGCCCACGACATCCTGCCCGCGCCCCGAGGCCGCCGCGAACGAAGCAAGCTCGCCCGGCACGTCGGCCAGCACCAGTACCGCGCCCTCGGGCAGGGCCTGCGCCGCTGCATGCGCCGCCTCGGCCGCCCGCGGTCCGACCAGCACGCCCACCTCGGCCGTGGCGAATCCGGCCAACCCGATGCCGCCGGTCAGCCGCTTCCATTCCGCTTCGCGGGCGGCGGGCGTCATCCGGCCCGCCTCGACCGCCAGTTCCCCGGCCGCCGCGATCCGCGCCAGCCCTGCCGCCAGCGCATCGGCATCCTCTGCGCCGAAGGTCACGTTCATCCAGGCCCCGAGGAACGCCCCGGCAAGATCGGCCCCCGCCGCCCCGCCCCCGGCCACCGCAATGCGCGACGGCGCCGCCGCCAGCACCCCTTCGGTGCGCGGGTGGTGCCCGGCCAGCCGTTCGGCGCGGAACATGTGGCGCAGCGCGCGCGACTGCTGGGTTGCAAGCAGATCCTCGAAGGCCACGCGCTCCATCTCGGCCGCCGCACGTTCCGGCAGCAGGACCGCCCCCTCGACGCAGTCGAGGATGCGTCCCGGCGCAGGCAGCCGCGCGCCCGGCGAGCCCTCCTGCGCCGCACGCGCCTGCGCGACCGAGCCGAGGTAGACCGCATTGCCCTCCTGCAGCCGCGCGGGAGTTGGGGCGCCTTCCCCGAACCCGCGCGCCAGCGCCTCGGCTTCCTCCTGCCCGCCCGTCACGATCCGGTCCACCAGCCCGAGGTCAAGCGCCCGTTCCGCGGTCACGCTGGTGCCGCCCAGCATCATCTCGATGGCTGGCCCTGCCCCGATCAGCGCGGGCAGCCGCCGCGTGCCGCCCGCCCCGGGGCAAAGGCCCAGTGTCACCTCGGGCAGGCCAAGCCGGGTGCCGGGTTCGGCCAGCCGGACGCCGGCCGCAAGGGCAAGCTCTAGACCGCCGCCAAGCGCCGTGCCCTTCATCAGCACGACCACCGGCTTTGCCGCGCGCGCCACCAGATCGTTGACCGCAGACAACAGCGGCTCCCGCCGCCCCTCGGCCTGAAACTCGCGCAGGTCCGCGCCCACCGGCCAGGTCCGCCCCGAGGCGACGATCAGGATTGCCGTCGTCCCGGCATCGGCCAGCGCCGCCTCCAGCGCCGCGATCAGGCCGGCCCGCACCGGTTGCGACAGCGCATTCACCGGCGGGTTGTCGATCGTGATGACGGCAAGCCCCGACCGGC
>JBJOQI010000177.1:0-2690 GCA_046050045.1 Pseudomonadota bacterium
ACAAGGCCCCGCTGCAGGTTGGAATAATTCGACCGCCCTTCGCCGCGCGGACGGTGTCCGACATCGACATGCGCGACCTTCCAGCCGTCGCGGGCGAACAGGGCGGGAAGGTAGCGGTGCATGTGGTCGAAATAGGGAAGCCGCAGGAAAGCGTCGCGGCGGAACGCCTTCAGCCCGCAGCCGGTGTCGCGCGTGCCGTCCTTCAACACCCGCGACCGGAGTGCGTTGGCAAAGCGCGAGGCGAGTTTCTTCGACAGCGTGTCCTTGCGCCCGACACGCTGGCCCGCGACGATGCCGACGGCCTCGCCGCCCGGCGCGCGCAGGGGGGCCACCAGCTTTGGCAGGTCTTCGGGCGGGTTCTGTCCGTCGCCGTCCAGGGTACAGATGATCGCACCCTGCGCGGCCAGAACCCCGCTGTGGATCGCGGCGCTTTGCCCGCCAGAGCGGTCGTGGCGGATCAGACGCAGGTTGGCGCGCCGCTCCATCCGGTTGCGGACGACCAGCGCGGTATCGTCGGTCGAGCCGTCGTCGATCACGATGACCTCGAAGGCCCCGAGCGGTGCACAGGCAAGATCGACCCCGTCGAGCAGCGTGGGCAGGTTCCCTGCCTCGTTCTTCGCCGGAATGATGATGGTAAGCTCGGTCATGAGCCGCCTCTAGCAGGACCGCAAGACAGTTGCATGTCTCATCTTGGCGCAGTCACACCATTGCGTCCAAAAGGTCAACGCCCGGCACGCGCATCGGCGGACGCCCGTCTGCGCTCGCGGTGCAGGCTGTAAAGCCCGGTGCAGATGACGATGGCAGCCCCCGTCAGCGTCAGCCCGTCCGGAAACTGCCCGAAGACCACAAGGCCAAGGATCAGCGCGAAGACCAGCGAGGTATAGCGGAACGGCGCGATTGCGGCGATTGCCCCGACGCGCATCGCCATCACGCTCGCCAGATAGCCTGCAACCAGGAACACCGAGGCAAGCAGGATCAGCAGAAGGTCCGAGCCCGTTGGCGTCTGCCAGCCGGCAAAGGGCACGGCCAGCCCGGAAGAGACGGCGACGGCAACGGCCGAGCAGAGCGCAACCGTGATCGAGGGCACCTCGCGCGACAGCCGTCGCGTCGCCAGGTCACGCAGGACGACGAACAGGACCGACACGACACCAAGCAGCGCCCAGCGGTCGAACCCCTCGGTGCCGGGCCGGATGATCAGCAGCACGCCGACAAAGCCGACCAGGATCGCCAGCATCCGCCGCCAGCCGATGCTTTCCCGAAACAGGATCGCCGCGCCCAGCGTCACGAGCAGCGGCAGCGATTGCAGGATGGCCGACAGGTTGGCCAGCGGCATGTGCCGCAGCGCAGCCAGAAAGGCGAAGGTGCCCGCCACCTCTCCGATGGTCCGCAGCAGGATCACGAACCAGTCGCGGCCCGGGATGTCGAGCCTGAGCCCGCCAGTGCGGACAGCAACTGCAAACACCAGTGCCGAGGTGGCGATGCCGCGCAGCAGGATCGACTGGAACAGCGGCAGCTCTGCGGTAACGGCCTTCATGCAGGTATCGTTGAAGGTGAAGGCGGCCATTGCCGCGATCATCAGCATCGACCCCTTCATGTCGTCGGACCAGTTCTGCATCTGCGCCGCCTATCAGGGCGGACCAGCACCTGCCAGTGCCCGCCGAAAAGAAAACGGCCCCGTCACCCGGACGGGGCCGCCTTTTGGTCAGGCCTGTGGATCAGTCCCGGCTTTCCGGGGTGTCCACCAGACCGAGTTCGTCCTCGATGTCGATCACGTCGTCCATCGGTGCGGCGAGCGCTGCAGCCTGTTCGGCCTCGTTGCGCCGCGCCTCGATGACCGCCATGTCGCGGTCATGCGCGATCTTGCGGATCCGCGTGGTCGCGCCACCGGTGCCCGCCGGGATCAGGCGGCCGACGATGACGTTTTCCTTCAGACCGACAAGCTTGTCGCGCTTGCCCTGCACCGCAGCTTCGGTCAGCACGCGGGTCGTTTCCTGGAACGACGCCGCCGAGATGAACGAACGCGTCTGCAGCGAGGCCTTGGTGATCCCGAGCAGGACCGGCTCGCCTGCAGCAGGACGTCCGCCGCGGGCGATGGTCTTGTCGTTCTCTTCGTCGAACTCGGCCTTGTCGAGGTGTTCGCCGGCAAGCAGCGTGGTGTCGCCCGAGTCGAGGATCTCGATCTTCTGCAGCATCTGCCGCACGATCACCTCGATGTGCTTGTCGTTGATCTTCACGCCCTGCAGGCGATAGACGTCCTGCACTTCGTCGATCAGGTAGTCGGCCAGCGCCTCGATCCCCATGATCCGCAGGATGTCGTGCGGAGCCGGGTTGCCGTCCATGATGTAGTCGCCCTTCTGCACGAAGTCGCCTTCCTGCACCGGGATGTGCTTGCCTTTCGGCACCATGTATTCGACGGCCTGCAGGCTGTCGTCGGTCGGCTCGATCGTGATGCGGCGCTTGTTCTTGTAGTCCTTGCCGAAGCGCACATAGCCGTCGAGTTCGGCGATGATTGCGTGGTCCTTCGGGCGACGGGCCTCGAACAGTTCCGCCACGCGGGGAAGACCCCCGGTGATGTCCTTGGTCTTGGCACCTTCGCGCGGGATACGCGCCACGACGTCGCCGGCCTTGATCTCCTGTCCGTCCTCGACCGACAGGATCGCGTCCACCGACATCGTGTAGCTGACCGGGTT
>JBJOQI010000178.1:0-7923 GCA_046050045.1 Pseudomonadota bacterium
CAGCACGATCTCGCCGCCCGCGGGCAGGTGGGGGACATAGCGCTGGAAATACCACTGCGTCCGCTCGCGGTCCGACGGCGCCGGCAGCGCCACCACGCGGGCAACGCGCGGGTTCAGCCGCTGGGCGATGCGCTTGATGACGCCGCCCTTGCCCGCGCTGTCGCGCCCCTCGAAGATCACCACGACCTTTTCCTTGTGATGCACCACCCAGTCCTGCAGCTTGATCAGCTCGGCCTGAAGGCGGAGGAGCGCCGGGAAATACTCCGCGCGCGGGATCGTGTCGGGATGGGCCTTGCGATAGACCTCGGCGATCTTCTGGCTGAGGATGGCATCCTCCAGCTCGATCTCCACATCCTCGTCAAGCTCGTCGGCAAGCTCTGCCGTCAGCCAGTCCTTCGCGCCGGAATCGTTCATCTCGGGGTCTCCGCAGGTGCCCCGCCGATAGACCATGCGAATGTGACGGGCGCGTAACGGCCGGGGCCGTGCTGCGGGATTTTCCGGGCCACGGCCGCTTGCCCGGCCGGCCCGCAAACGGCAGCAACGTATCCTGAACGTACGTACGTAAAGAAGACGTTGGGAAGACGTCAGGAAGACGTGGTTTTTCGCAGCGGATCAAGGGCTTGCGGTCACTCCGCCGCGACCTGCACCGAAATCAGCCAATCCACCAGTTCCGCCACCGGCCCGGGGACCTGCGCCACCTCCCCGTCCGCGCCCAGGATCACCACCTCGGCCCCCTCGAAGAACCCCGCAAAGACCGGCATGGGCGAGCCATGCGCCACCAGCGTCTCGGTCCCGTCGATCCGCGCCACCACCCGCGCCAGCGGAAAGACGCCGCCGTTCCGGGCCGCCAGCTGCGTCAGGTCGCTGGGCTGGGGGTTCAGGCTTGCCGCCATCGGCCCGTTCCCCGCCGCGCCCGCGCCGTGGCAGGCCGCGCAATGCCGCTGGAACAGCGCCTGCCCGGCGTCATCAGCCAGGACGGGGGTGGAAAACGTCAGGAATACAAGGATCTGGCGTAACATCTGCGGCCTCCGGTTTTGGGCTGCCGCCATCCTGCACCGCCAATGCGGCCCGCGCCTTGATGCGGGTCAAGTCACTCCTGGATCGACCGCAGATACTCGGCCAGCGCCAGCAGCCGCGCCGGGGTCGGCGTCTCGGTCCCGTCGCCCAGGTCGGTCAGCACCAACTCGCCCTCCGACAGCGTGACGCCCAGTTCCGGCATCGCTGCATCGTCGCCCTTGGTGTATCCGTCGATCTTCGACATCACCGTGATCATCGGAAAGGTTCCGCCATTCCGCGCCGCGATGGTCGTCAGGTCGGCGGGCGCCCTCGGCAGATCACCCGCGACAGGCCCGTCGCCCTTCGCCCCGGTGCCATGGCAGGTGACGCAATACTGGCCGAAAAGCTCCTGGCCCGAGACCTCTTCCGGCTCTGCCGGAACGCAGGCCGCCAGCGGCAGAAAACCGGCAATCGCGATGATTTTCCTGAACATTCCTGCCTCCGCCCTTGTGCTATTCGAACAATCCTACCACGCCTCGGCGCGGCCCGGAATCCCTGTCAGGCAACCCGGCCCGCCGCCAGCCGCACCGTCCGGTCCATCCGCGCCGCAAGCTCGGGGTTGTGGGTCGCGATCAGCGCCGACAGCCCGGTTTCCCGCACGATCTCCATCAGCACGTCGAACACCACGCCCGAGGTCGCGGGGTCGAGGTTCCCGGTCGGCTCGTCGGCCAGAAGCAGCTTCGGCCCGTTGGCCAGCGCCCGGCAGAACGCCACCCGCTGCTGTTCCCCCCCCGACAGCTCGGCCGGACGGTGCTTGGCCCGTTCGCGCAACCCTACCCGGTCCAGCAGTATCATCGCCCGGTCCTGCGCCGTGCCGCGCGACGCGCCATTGGCCAGTTGCGGCAGGACGATGTTCTCGACCGCCGAGAACTCCGGCAGCAGGTGGTGGAACTGATAGACAAAGCCGATGTCGCCGCGCCGCGCCGCGGTGCGGGTGGCATCGCCCTGCCCCGTCATGTCGCGCCCGGCGATGGCCACCCTGCCCGCGTCAGGCGTATCGAGCAGCCCCGCGACATGCAGCAGCGTCGACTTGCCCGCACCCGACGGGGCCACCAGCGCCACGACCTCGCCCGGCGCGACCGTCAGCGACAGGTCGGACAGGACCACGATCTCTCCGGGCTTGCCCTTGTTGTAAGCCTTTGAAATACCTTGCAAAGACAGAACGGAATCACTCATACCGCAGCGCCTCGACAGGGTTCATCCGTGCAGCACGGCGGGCAGGAAAGATCGTCACGACAAAGGACAGGATCACCGACAGCCCCACCGCGCGCGCGACGTCATGGGCCTGCAGCTTTGCCGGCAACCGGTAGATGCCGCGGATCGACGGATCCCAGACATCCGACCCCGAGGCCCAGTTGATCGCCGCCATCAGGCTGTCGATGTTCAAGGCCAGAAGGCAGCCCAGCGCCACGCCGAGTGCCGTTCCGATGATCCCGGTAAAGGCCCCGCACAGGAAGAAGACCCGCAGGATCGACCCCTCGGTCAGCCCCATCGTGCGCAGGATGCCGATGTCGCGGCCCTTGTTCTTGACCAGCATCACAAGCCCCGAGGTGATGTTCATCGCCGCGATCAGGACCAGGATCGACAGGATCACGAACATCACGTCATCCTCGATCTTCAGCGCATTGAGGAACGCCCCCGAGGCGTCCTTCCATGTCCAGAGCAGCGTGTTCTCGCCCCCAGCCGTCAGCAGGGCATCGGCAAATCCGTCCACGTTTTCAGGGTCATCGACGAAGACCTCGATCTCGTCGGCCATGCCCTCGCGGTTGAAGAAGGCCTGCGCCTCGGCAAAGGGCATGTAGATGCGGGTGCGGTCGATGTCGTAGCGCCCGGCGGTGAAGATATAGGTGACCGTATAGGCATTGACCCGCGGGCTGGTGCCGAAGGCAGTCTTGGCGCCGTTGGGCTGGATCAGCTTCACCTTGTCGCCGACCATCAGGCCGAGATCGCGCGCGATGCCCGACCCGACGGCGATGCCCTGTTCGAAATCGTCAATGTTGCCAACGGCTTCCGCCGACCCCGCCACGCGCGGGATGGTCTTCAGATCAGCCAGCGAAATGCCATAGACCTCGGCCACGTTCGACCGGTCGTTGCGCGTGACCATCGCCTGACCGCGCACCAGCGGTGCGGCCCGCGTCACGCCGGGCCCGGCCGCTATGGCCTCGGTCACCGCCGCATAGTCGGCCATGCCCCGGGTCAGGACGCCCTGATCGTTGACGTAGCTGCCGCGATAGACCGAAACATGCGCGTTCGAGCCCAGGATCGTATCCACGAACTCGTCGCGGAATCCCGCCCGCACCGCCAGCGTCACGACCAGCGCCATCACGCCCAGCGCAATCCCGATCAGGCTGATCCAGGTCATCACGCTGACCCCGCCCTCGGCCCGGCGGGCCCGCAGATAGCGCCAGGCGATCAGGAATTCGAAACCGGAAAAGGGTCTGGTTCTGCTGGACATGAAGGCCCTGTCTGAAGTGGCGCGGACCATGAGGTGACAGGCGGCAAAGGTCAAGCCATGCGCGCCGCGCACCGGGGTAAACCGCGCGTGACCCGACCCCGGCAGTCTGCAGGAGCCACTCACGCGTGACCGGATCCGCCCTTGCGCCGATGCCCGCAAGCGCCCACATTGGACAGGTGGCGCGACCTTGGCCCCGGGCAACCGGGCGCAGGTCCGAGACGCCTCTCCCAAAGGGATCAGTGCCCTGCCCTATGCGGCAGCAGCCTTGGTTTACCGGGGCACTCAAGGGTCGAAAGGATCCGACATGTCCAAAGGCAACAACCGGCGCGGCAACAAGGAAGTCAAGAAACCCAAGGCCGACAAGCCGAAGAAGACGACGGTCACGGTCGACTCCTTCGCGACACGTCCGGCGCTTGTCCTCGGCGGCAAGAAGGTCGGCTGAGGCCCGCGCCCCAACCTGGCTCCCCCGGTCAGGTCTGACCGGGGCGGGCCGCCCAGAGCAGCCCGCGCCGCAACAGTTCCGCCGGCACTCCGTGGTCAATCACATTCGCCTGATGGCCCAGCGCGTTGTAATAGACCCGGCCCTTGCCGTAGCCCTTGGTATAGACCACGGGCATCGCCACCTTGCCATTCACGTCATGCGGCCCCGGCACCACCGGAAAATCTGTCACGGCCAGCACCCGCACGGCAGGATCGACATGCAGGTAATACTGCTCGGTCTTCACGTCGAAATCGCCGATCCCGGCCACCAACGGATCGTCCGAGGTGATGCGCACGCGATACTCCACCCCGTCATTGCCGGGATGCGCAACCCACTGGCTGCCGGTCATGAACTGCCAGTCCACGTTCTCGCGGAAGGCGTCGCACATACCGCCGTGGCAGCCGGCAATCCCGGTGCCCGCCGCAACCGCGGCACAGACGTTCAGCGCCTGGTCCTTGCCGATCTTCGACATCGTCCAGACCGGCACGATCAGGTCCCAGCCTGCCACCTCGGCCGGGTCGTCGAGGCAGTCGAGCGTATCGGTCACCGTGACCCCGGCCCCCGCTTCCCGCAGCCAGCCCGCGAAGAGGTTCGCCACCAGCTCCGGCTGATGCCCCTCCCATCCGCCCCAGGTCACCAGTGCCCGCATGTTCCGCCCTCCCTCTCGCTGCGCATGACCATCGCGCGGCGCGGCCCGAAGGTCCAGCACCCCGCCCCGGATTTTCGGTCCTGAAAACATTCCCGCCGGCGGCGACTGGAGCCACCCGCCAGGGGCGGGGGGCGACAAGACAGCCGTCGCGCCGAAGGCGCGGCCGCTTACCGCCCGGCGTAGATCTGGGCGATCCGGTCGATGGCGGCCTCGGGGCTCATCGCCTCGCTCTCGCCCGTCCGGCGGCTGGTCAGTTCCACCTTGCCCTCGGCCAGACCGCGCGGGCCGACGGTGATGCGCCAGGGCAGGCCGATCAGGTCCATCGTCGCGAACTTCGCCCCCGCCCGCTCCTCGGTATCGTCGTACAAGGGCTCCAGCCCCTTGGCGGCCAGCGCCTTGTAAAGCCCCTCGCAGGCCGCGTCCGTCGCCGCGTCGCCCTGCTTGAGGTTCACGATCCCGACCGGGAAGGGCGTCACGCCCTCGGGCCAGATGATGCCCTTGTCGTCGTGGCTGGCCTCGATGATCGCGCCCAGCAGGCGGCTGACGCCGATGCCGTGCGACCCCATCTCGACCGGAACCTTGCTTCCGTCTGCGGTGGTGACGGTCGCACCCATCGCCTCGGAATACTTGGTGCCGAAGTAGAAGATCTGCCCGACCTCGATGCCGCGCCCGACCTTGCGCCGCGCCTCGGGGATCTGCTCGAACAGGCCCGCGTCGTGCGTCTCGTCGGTGCGGGCATAAAGCGTGGTGAACTCCGCGCAGACCCGGGCCACCTGGGCGCGGTCGTCATAGTCGATGTCGCGGTTGCCCAGCCGCAGGTCGGTCACGGCGCTGTCGTAGAAGACCTCGCTCTCGCCGGTCTGGGCCAGCACCAGGAATTCATGCGTATTGTCGCCCCCGATCGGACCCGAGGCCGCGCGCATCGGGATCGCGGTCAGGCCCATGCGCTCGTAGGTGCGCAGGTAGCTGACCATGTGGCGGTTGTAGGCATGCAGCGCCGCCTCGCGGTCGACGTCGAAGTTGTAGCCGTCCTTCATCAGGAACTCGCGGCCCCGCATCACGCCGAAGCGGGGGCGGACCTCGTCGCGGAATTTCCACTGGATGTGGTAGAGCGTGAGGGGCAGCGACTTGTAGGAGCTGACGTGGGACCGGAAGATGTCGGTGATCATCTCCTCGTTCGTCGGCCCGAACAGCATGTCGCGGTCGTGCCGGTCGCGGATGCGCAGCATCTCCTGCCCGTAGTCGTCGTAGCGGCCCGATTCCCGCCAGAGATCGGCGGGCTGCAGCGTCGGCATCAGAAGCGGGATGTGGCCCGCGCGGATCTGTTCCTGGTGGACGATCTCCTCGATCCGGCGCAGCACCCGGAACCCGAGCGGCAGCCAGGAATAGATGCCCGCCGCCTGCTGCTTGATCATGCCCGCACGCAGCATGTAGCGGTGGCTGACGATCTGCGCCTCGGCGGGGTTTTCCTTGAGGACGGGGAGGAAGTAGCGGGACAGGCGCATGGGCGAAGGGGTCCTTTGGATCCGGGGTCGCCCGCCGTTTACGAAATCGGGGGCCGGTGGGCAAGCGGTGGTGGGGTGTCCCACGATGGGACGGTCCTGGGGCCGCAGCAAAATCAAGGGGTTGGGCGGGCAGTAAGGGTTTGTTAAGGGCTTGGTGGATGGGAAAGGATGGGGCACTATGGTCCCAATCAACCCCGGTTTTCCGATGACCAAGCAATTGAACGCGCAGATTGCCCGCCGCCGGGCACTTCACAAGCCCGAAGCACCCAAGCCACCTGACCCTGCGCCGCGCATCAGCGAACTGGTGAAGGACGCCCGGGCCAACTGGTATGGCCTCTTGGGCTACCTGGCTTTCGTCGGCATCGCGCTGTTGCCGGTCGAGCACGCGGATTTCTTCATCGAGGAACGCCAGACGCAACTTCCGCTGATCGACATTTCGGTGCCCACGGCCCTGTTCTTTGCCATCGCCCCGGGTCTTGGCGCGATGCTCTACATCAACCTGCACCTCTACCTGATGAAACTCTGGCGCGACCTCGCCCGCGCCGAACCCAAGGTCGGCGACGATTACCTTTCCGACCGAATCTCGCCCTGGCTGGTTGCAGACTTTGCCCTGAAGATGCGCAAGGACGGGGCCTTGCGTCCCGGACCGCTGCGGACCCTTTCCTTCATCGTCACGCTGATCCTTGTCTACGTCGCCGCGCCCGCCGTCATTGCCGCCTTCTGGTGGCGGTCGATGCCAAAACATGACGAGGTATTGACCTGCCTCTTCATCGGCGTGCCGCTGTTCTTCAGCATCTACGCGGGGGTGTCGAGCTACCTGCGGCTGCGCCAGCTACTTGACCGCCGTGGCGACGGACGGATCTGGCCGCCTGTGCTGACAGCGTCTTGGCTGATGCTCTTCGTCGCCATCGCCACGGTGGGCTGGTTTCGCTCGGAAGGAACACTGGAAGCCTACGTCAGATGGGAACCTCAGCTTGAGCGCCCAGAAAATCCGCTGCCCAGCGACAAGGCCATGCTCTGGCTTCGATCGTGGTATCCGACCTATGACCAGATCTACGCCTCGACCGAGCCAGACGTGCAAAAGGAATACGCAGGGCGGTTCCGCACGAACTTGGACAGTGACGATCTAGCGGACAGGATCATGAAGCTGACCGAGATGCGGGTCGAGAACCTCTGGTTCATGCGAACGCCAATTCCGGACCTTCTTGCCGGCCAGAACCTGAAAGACGAAACCTTTGTTGAAACCCCGGCGGGTTGGGCGGATCGCGAAAAGTCGCGCGATAAGTCACGTTCGGAACTTTGCAAGGCACGCGCCATTCCGGCTGAGGCCTGCGGGTCTGCGCCGACCAGCGACGTCGAACGACCGCCCTACGAAGCCGAGCAACGGCGCATTTGGTGCGCGAAGATGTTCGCACCCAATACGATCGCGTTTCAGGACGCTTGCAAGGCCGAGTTCGCCAACCTTGATGCAGTTGAGCGCTCTACCTGGAAAGAACAGAGAGAGAGCGACATCTTGGCCCTGCCCGACCGCAATCTTTCCGACCGGGACCTTCGGGGGGCGAACCTCTCCGGGGCGCGGCTGGAGGGGGCGGACCTCTCCGGGGCGCGGCTGGAGGAGGCGGACCTCTGGGAGGCGCGGCTGGAGGGGGCGAACCTCTCCGGGGCGCGGCTGGAGGGGGCGAACCTCTCCGGGGCGCGGCTGGAGGGGGCGGTCCTCGCCGGGGCGCGGCTGGAGGGGGCGGACCTCTCCGGGGCGCGGCTGGAGGGGGCGGACCTC
>JBJOQI010000179.1:0-8599 GCA_046050045.1 Pseudomonadota bacterium
GCCTGCACGAAGCTGGGCAGCACCATGCCGTAGCGGCCGGTCTGGCGCGGGCCGGTGGTGTTGAAGAAGCGCAGGATGACGGCGGGAAGCGCCGCCTCGCGCACATAGGCGAGCGTCAGGAATTCGTCGATCTGCTTGGCCGAGGCATAGGACCAGCGGATGTTCTTCGTGGCCCCGATCACCAGATCGTCGTCCTCCTGGAAGGGGAACTTGGTGGCCTTGCCATAGACCTCGGAGGTCGAGGCGACAAAGACCGGGCGCTTCAGCGGCACGCAGGCCTTCAGCACGTTCTCGGTGCCGCCTACATTGGTCAGGATCGACTGGCTGGGTTCGTCCATGATCTTCTTCACGCCGACGGCGGCGGCGAGGTGGAAGACCATGTCCGACTGACCGACCATCTCGGCCACCAGGGCCGCATCGAGGATGGTGCCCTTGACGAAGGTCAGCCGGTTGCTGCCTTCGAGCGACGACAGGTTCTCGATCCGGCCGGTCGACAGGTCGTCAAGGATGGTGACATGGTGGCCCTCGGCCACGAGGCGTTCTGAAAGATGCGAGCCGATGAATCCGGCGCCGCCTGTAATGAAGATCTTCATGCACTGCCTGTCAAAGAGACCGCCCGAACCGCGGCAGGCCCATCAATGCCGTTGATCCTAGCACGGCGCAACCGATGCCTCTAGAAACCGTGGTGCAGGTGGCACCTTAGCGCGGCAGGGCGACGCGTTGTTGACAGTTGGAGAACAACGGATGGCGGATCGGGCGATGGCGGGCCTGCGGGTGGCGGTGACGGGGGCCACGGGCTTCATCGGCGCAGGGCTGGTGCCCGCGCTGGTTGCGGCCGGGGCCGAGGTCACGGCAATCCTGCGGACGGGGCACGAGGCGGGCCGGATTTCGCGGGCGGGCGCGCGCCCGGTCGTGGCCCCGCTGCACGACGCCGGGGCGATGACCCGTGCCCTGTCCGGGGCCGAGGCGCTTGTGCATCTGGCCTATGACGTGCGGGCGGGCGGAGGGGAAAACCTGCGCGCCTTCGACGGGCTGATCGCGGGGGCCGGGGCCGCCGGGGTCGGGCACATCGTTCACCTGAGTTCCGCCGTAGTCTACCGGGACTGGCCCGCCGGGCGGATCGACGAAGCGTCGCCCCTGTCGGACGACCCGGAGAGCACTTATCGCGGCGCAAAGGTCGCCATGGAGAAGCGGCTGGAATCATTGGGTAATTCTGCCGTCATCCTGCAACCGACCATTGTCTGGGGGCCGGGAAGCGCGCTGTGGACCGAGGCGCCCTTGCGGCGGCTGAAGGCAGGCGGGATCGTCCTGCCTGATCCTCCCGGCCGCGCGCCGCTGATCCATGTCGATGATCTGGTCGCGGCAATTCTGGCCGCCGCATTGCGACAGGGTAAGGGCTGCGAACGGTTCCTGATCTCGGGCCGTGAAACGGTCACCTGGCGCGACCTGTTCGACGGCTACGCAAGGATCGCGGGGGGCGGAACGGTTCTTTTGCGGCCGGCCGAAGATATCGCCTCCCGCCTTGGCCCGCCCGGCCCGCCGCGCGGCCCCTCGGCCCTGGCGCGGATCAGCGCGGCGGGGCGCAGGTTGCTCGGGCGGCGGCGGGCGGAACGGCTGATCGGGGCGCTTGCCGACATGCGCCGGGCAAAGGGGCCGGTCTGGCCTGATCGGGGGCTGCTTGCGCTCTACTCGGCCTCGCCCGAGGTCATCACGGAGCGGGCGGAATCGATTCTCGGCTTGGTGCCGAAGGTGACGCTTGCGGCCGGATTGGATCAGATTGCGCAGCAGTTGCGCTAGCGCAGCAGGTCTGTTCGCGATGTGCCTACAAAGCAGGCCGCGGGGTCAGGGATTCCCTCCCCGGCCTACCAATCCCTGCCGATTCGGGGTTTTTTCTGCTAGGGCATGATCGGTGATTGAGGGTTCGGACGGGGTTTGGCCATGACGAGTGCATTTTCGCTTTATTCTTCGCTGAAGGACCGGATCGCAAAGCGGACGGCGACGGTCGGGACGGTGGGTCTTGGCTATGTCGGCCTGCCACTGGCGCTGACGGTCAGCGAGCAGGGCTTCCCCACGACCGGGTTCGACCTGAACACCGCGCGGGTGGGCGACATCAACGCCGGCAAGCGGGTGATCTCCTACTTTGCCGAGGACCGCGTGGCGTCGGCCGTGGCGACCGGCAAGTTCGGCGCGACCTCGGACATGGCGCGGCTGGCCGAGCAGGACATCATCCTGATCTGCGTGCCGACGCCCCTGTCGGCGGACCGCGAACCGGAAATGGCCTATGTGAAGCGCGCGGTCGAGACGATTGCGGAACACTTGCGGCCGGGGCAGCTGGTCGTGCTGGAAAGCACGGTCTGGCCGGGCGCGACGTCGACCTTCGTGCGCCCGATCCTGGAATCGCGCGGGCTGCGGGCGGGGGCGGACTTCTTCCTGGCCTTCTCGCCCGAGCGCGAGGACCCGGGCAACCACAGCTTCTCGACCCGGTCGATCCCGAAGATCGTGGGTGCAGACGACGCGCAGTCGCGCGAGCTGGTGGACCAGTTCTATTCGGCCATCGTGACCCAGACGGTGCCGGTGAACTCCACCGCGACGGCCGAGGCGGTGAAGCTGGTGGAAAACAGCTTCCGCACCGTAAACATCGCGCTGGTGAACGAATTCAAGGTCGCGCTCGACGCGATGGGCGTCGATGTCTGGGAGGTGGTGAAGGCCGCCGCAACCAAGCCCTTCGGGTTCATGCCCTTTTACCCCGGACCGGGGATCGGCGGCGACTGCATCCCGGTCTCGCCCGCCTACCTGAGCTGGCGCGCCCGCGACGTCGGGTCGGAAACGCCGATCGTTGATCTGGCACGCAGCAACAACGAACGCGCGCCGCAGACCATCGCGAACCGGGTTGCGGTGGAACTGGGCAAGCGCGGCACCGCCGTGAAGGGCGCGCGCATCCTGATCCTTGGCATCGCCTACAAGAAGAACGTCGAGGATACGCGCGAAAGCCCCGCGCTCTACATCCTGAACGAGCTGGAAGGGATGGGGGCCGCCTGCGACTATCACGACCCCTACTTCCCGCAGATGCCGGTCACGCGCGACCATCCGGGCCTTGCGGGGCGGGTGTCGGTGGCGCTGACGCCCGAGGCGCTGGGGGCCTACGACGCCGTTCTGGTCACGACCGATCACACCGCTGTCGACTATCCGGGCGTGGCGGCTGCCGCGCGGCTGATCCTTGATACCCGCAACGTCTTTGACGGCCAGGGCATCGCGGTGCCCGGCGGGCGGCTGGTGAAGGTCTAGCGCAGCCAGGCCGACAGATCGCGGCCGATCAGGTCCTGCAGGGTGCGGATGTCGTCGCCGAGGCGGTCGAGAAGGATTGCCCGCGCCGCGGCCGGAACCTGATCCTCGCGCGTCATGTTCAGCCGCGCGAGGCGGTCGCGGATGCGCAGGCGCGCAGCTTTCGGCACGATCAGCCCGATGGCACCGGTCACGGGATTCGGTTTCATCAGAAAATCCTGGAACAGCCGGCTTTTCGGCCGCCCGCCGGCATTGGCCTTTTCGCTCATGTCGGGGCGGAAGCCGTCATCGACGCCGATGTGGCGGAAGATCTCGGCGATCACGCGCATGGGTTCGGCGCTGAACTCTTCGTAGGTTCGGATCAGGATCTGTTCGCGCGGAAACAGCGCGAAGTAGCGTGCCAGCTGTTCGCCATAGCGAGGAAAGGCCGAATAGCCGAAGAGCGGTTGCCAGCCCTTCGCCAGTCGCTCACCCTCGAGCATCAGCGCGTCCTCGAAGCGCGGCACCGTCTCGATGCGGTACTTGGTGGCATACATGAAATGCGAGAACGCCTGTTCGACCGGATTGCGCAGGATCGCGATCATGCGGACGGCGGGAAGCTCGGCATGGATGTTGCCCGGTGCCGCAGGCTCGTAGAGATAAAGCGGCGATGCCTCGCCCCGCACGCTGCCCTGGGGCGCGGCGGCGAACAGGGCCTGATAGTCGACTTGCCGGGTGACCGAGTTGTTGATGAAATCCGCCCCCGGCCCGCGGCAGTCGAGCACCCTGCCTCGGTAGGCAAAGAAGTTCGGCTCCTTCACCTTCGGCATGAAGACCTGCGGGTGCTGGCGGAGGTAGGAGTAAAGCGCTGTTGTCCCGGCACGCGCCGCGCCGATCACCAGAAAATCCGGCAGTCCTGTCACCTTGTCACTCCGGGTCAGACCTTTGTCGCGAACAGGGCTACAGGGCGCGGGGCGAAAGGCAAGAAGCGAACGAAGCCGCGCGCGGTGTGATGCCGAAGGCCCATAGTCGATTCGGGCTATCGCAGCGAATTGTCCGCAGAATCCGGCGAAGCCCGCTCGCCTCTGGGGCGAGTCTCACGGGCCTGTGCTTCCGCAAGGTCAACAGGATCTGCCGAAACGGGCCAGATTGGCCGCGAAAGTGGGGAAATCCTGCCCAGAAGGGCTGATTGGTTCCCCCGGGGAAAAGTGATAGACGAAACTTCGCGAAGAGGTTTTTCAGGACCCTCGCACGACTGTATAGTCGGGTCGGGCAGGGTGATTTCGTATTTTGTTTCGTGGGTGAAGCTGTGGCTAACATGACCAACTCTCAGGACGTCCCTGTCGTCATTATCGGCGGGGGACCGGCTGGCCTTACGGCTGCCTATGAATTGCAGAAGCGGAGCGGTCGCCACGTTCCCAAGGTGTACGAGGCCGGCACGATGGTGGGCGGCATCTCGCGCACCGAATCGAACAACGGCTATCGCTTCGACATCGGCGGGCACCGGTTCTTCACCAAGGTGAAGGAAGTCGAGCAGATGTGGCACGAGGTGCTGCAGGACGACTTCATTACCGTGCCGCGCCTGTCGCGCATCTACTACCGCGAAAAGTTCTACGACTACCCGCTCAAGCTGTTCAACGCGCTGCGCAACATCGGCCCGTACGAGTCGCTGCGCATCATGATGTCCTACTTCAAGTGGCAGCTCCGCCCGAGCCGCAGCGAGGACAGCTTTGAGGAATGGGTCATCAACCGCTTTGGCGGCCGGCTCTACATGCACTTCTTCCGCAGCTACACGCAGAAGGTCTGGGGCATCAACCCGAAGGAAATCCGTGCCGACTGGGCCGCTCAGCGGATCAAGAACCTGTCGCTGTTCAAGGCGGTCTGGAACGCGATCTCGGGCGCCAACGACACGACCAGCCTGATCGAGGAATTCCAGTATCCGCGCCTTGGTCCGGGCATGATGTGGGAAAAGACCGCCGACCTGATCGAAGAGCGCGGCGGCACGGTCGCCCTGCGGTCCGAGGTCGTGCGGGTGAACCGCAAGGGCAACCGGATCACCTCGGTCGAGGTCCGCCACTGGCACGAGGACGGCCGCAACCCGACGCTGGAACGTGTCGAGGGCGAGCACTTCGTCAATACCATGGCGCTGCGCGACTTGATCCACTGCATCGACCCGCCGCCGCCGCCCGAGGTGGTCGAGGCCGCGAACAAGCTGAAGTACCGCGACTTCCTGATCGTGACGCTGGTGCTCGACCATGCCGACCCGTTCAAGGACAACTGGATCTACATCCATTCGCCGAACGTGAAGGTCGGGCGCATCCAGAACTTCCGCGCCTGGTCGAAGGAACTGCTGCCCAATCAGGACACCGCCTCGATCGGGATGGAATACTTCTGCCAGAAGGGCGACGGGCTCTGGACCATGTCGGACGAGGATCTGCGCAAGCTTGCCTCGGCCGAACTTGAACAGCTCGGGTTGGCCAAGGCCACCGACGTTATCGGTGCCGCGATCATCCGCCAGCCCAAGGCCTATCCGGTCTATGACGGCGAATACCGCGAGGCGCTCGACGTGCTCGAGGGCTGGATCCGGTCGCTCGAGAACTTCCAGACCGTCGGTCGCAACGGCCTGCATCGGTACAACAACCAGGACCATTCGATGCTGTCGGCGATGTTCGCCGCCCGCAATATCCTGGGCGAAGAGAATGATGTCTGGAACGTGAACGTCGAACGCTCGTACCACGAGGAATTCGAGGTCAAGCGCCCTAACGGCGCCCAGCCGGCCGCCGTTGCGGCCGAGTGACAGACTAAACCTTGGTGGCAGGGGCGGAAGCGGGGTCTTCCGCCCTTGTTTCTTTGGGTGCTAATGGGCACGAAACGCAGATTTCCGGACCTTGAGAGGGATTTCGTGGCTGATTCTGATGGCGCCCGTCGCGGCGGAATACTGAATAACGTTTACCTGTTCTGGCTGATCCTCGCGATCCCGGCGCTCTACATCATCTGGGGGCGGCTCACCGGCGCGAAGATGCCGTATCTCTACTGGACCGGGCTGATCTCGTGCATCCTGCTGGCGTTGACGCTTGCGATCACGCCGGTGATGCTGATCCTGCGGCGCCCGCTGCCCTGGCTGAAGAAGCGTCGCCGCTATCTTGGCGTGGCTAGCTTCGGCTATGCCGCGCTGCACACCCTTCTGTGGCTGGTCAACGCCAACTGGGGGAAACTGATCGGTTCCTTCACGCGCGTCGACCTTGTTGCCGGGTGGGCCGCTACCGGGATCATGGTCCTGCTTGCCATCACCTCGTTCGACCGGGCCGTCGACTCGCTGGGGCCGCGCTGGAAACAGCTGCAACGCTGGGTCTATCCCGCCGCGGCCCTGACCCTTGCGCACTGGCTGCTGACGGGTGACAACCCGCGCACGGCGCTGATGTGGAGCCTGCCGGTCATCGCGCTCGAGGCATGGCGCGTGCTGCGCTATCGCCGCCGTCAGGCCGCAGGGTAAGCGCAATCTGATCTGACTAACATGTTACCCCTCGCGCTCGCGGGGGGTTCCCTCTATGCTGGCCGCGATCCGGGGCCTTTGCCCCCGTTGCGCATCCTGGGGGGAAACATGGCCGAGCCGCTGGTCCTGCACGAAACCGACAACGTCGCGATCCTGACCGAGCGCACGCCGGCCGGGTCGGACCCGTTGCACCTGGGCGCCCCGCTGCCGCAGGCCGTGTCGGGCGGCCACAAGATCGCGCGCCGTCCCATCCCGTCGGGAGGCGCGGTGATGAAGTTCGGCCAGATCATCGGCCACGCCACGGCGGACATTGCGGCCGGGGCGCACGTGCACAGCCACAACTGCGCCTTTTCGGCCCATGACACCGACTACAAGATCGGTGCAGACCTGGCCATTGCCCGGGCCGCCGTTCCCGCTTTGCCACCGCGCAGTTTCCGTGGCTATCGGCGCGCCGGCGGCCAGACCGGAACGCGCAACTACATCGCGCTTTGCGCGACGGTCAACTGCTCGGCCACGGTGATCCGCCGCGCGGCGTGGGAGATCGAGGCCTCGGGCCTGCTGGACGACTATCCGAACGTGGACGGGATCGTGGCCTTTGCCCACGGAACCGGCTGCGGCATGGCCGCGGAAGGCAGGGGGTTCGACATCCTGCAACGCGTGCTCTGGGGTCACGCGACCCATCCGAACGTGGGCGCGGCGATCTTTGTCGGGCTTGGCTGCGAGGTCATGCAGATCGCCCGCATGAAGCAGGCCTTCGGCGACGCCGCCGCCGACCGCTTCCACGGGCTGACGATCCAGGAGACGGGCGGCACCCGGGCCACCATCGCGTCGATCAAGGCGAAAGTGGCCGAGCTTCTGCCCGAGGTGAACCGCGCCCGGCGCGAGGACTGCCCGGCCAGCGCCCTGAAACTCGCGCTGCAATGCGGCGGCTCGGATGGCTATTCGGGGATCACCGCAAACCCTGCGCTTGGCGTGGCTTCGGACCTGCTGGTGGGCCTCGGCGGGACGGCCATCCTGTCGGAGACGCCCGAGATCTATGGGGCCGAACAGCTTCTGCTGCGTCGGGCCGCAGACGAGGAAACCGCGGCGCGCCTGATCCGCTGCATCCGCTGGTGGGAAGACTACACCGCGATGAACGGCGGCAGCATGGACAACAACCCCAGCCCCGGAAACAAGGCGGGCGGCCTGACGACAATTCTGGAGAAGTCGCTGGGTGCCGCGGCCAAGGGCGGATCGACCCCGCTGGCGGCCTTCTACGACTATGCCGAACAGGTGACGAAACCTGGCTTCGTCTTCATGGACACGCCGGGCTACGACCCCGTCTCGGCCACGGGCCAGATTGCCGGCGGGGCGCAGATTGTCGTCTTCACCACCGGCCGCGGGTCGGCCTTTGGCTCCAAGCCCGCGCCGACGATCAAGGTCGCGACCAACACGGCGCTGTTCCGGTCGATGCCGGAAGACATGGACATCAACTGTGGCGACATCCTGACCGAGGGCCGGACCCTGCAGGAGAAGGGTGCCGAAATCCTCGACCGGATTCTGGCGGTAGCCTCGGGCGAGGCCTCGAAATCCGAGGCTTTGGGGCTGGGCGACAACGAATTCGTGCCCTGGCAGGTCGGCGCGGTGATGTAGCGCGCCACAGCAGAATTCGAACACGGCGCGAATCGGGCGCGAATCTGGCGTTGACCTGTGGTCAACTTGGCTAATTGGACAGTAACCCTGTTCCACGGCGGAAACAAAACGCCGATTTTGAGGCAGATCAGGCCTATCAACCCTGGGTTGACAAGAAAATGCCACAACAATGGCGCGAGTTGGCGGTCTGGGTCGAGGGCAGGCCGGCGAGGG
>JBJOQI010000180.1:0-3940 GCA_046050045.1 Pseudomonadota bacterium
ACGATGCCGAAGATGGGCCCCGCCTCATCGGCAAGCGCGATCAGCACGCCCCATGTCGGCGTGCCCGACAGATAGCCGCGGGTGCCGTCGATCGGGTCAAGGACCCAGGTCAGCCCGTTGCGTGTGGCAACGGCGGGAAACTCCTCGCCCAGGATGCCGTCCATCGGCCGCCGCGCGGCGATGATCTCGCGCATGCGCTGCTCGCTTTCGCGGTCGGCCACGGTCACCGGATCGAACCGGTGGCTGTCCTTGTTGTCGGCGGTCAGGCCACCGGTACGGAAATGCGCCAGCGTCGCCACCCGTGCCGCATCGGCCAGCGCATGGGCCGTCTCGATGATCGACCGCCGCTCGTCTTCGTCCAGCCTGGCCATGTCCCGCCCCCCTCTGCAGGCCGAGCGGTAGCGCCCGGCCCGTCACGGGTCAAGGCGGCGCGGCACCCACCGGCTGCCGTCCGGGTCTCAGGCCGCCGCTTCCGACAGTACCTTCGCAAGGTCGAACAGGCGGCGGCGCTGGGCTTCGGGAATGGCGTAGTAGGTCCGCACCAGTTCCATCGCCTCCTTGTCGGCCATCGGGTCGCCGGTGGGCGACGCCTCGACATGGCCCGAAAGCCCCTCGAAGTAGAAGGCGATCGAGGTCTCGAGCGCCTCCGAGATATCCCAGAGCCGCGAGGCCGAAACGCGGTTCATCCCGGTTTCGTACTTCTGGATCTGCTGGAACTTGATCCCGACCTTGTCGGCCAGCTGCTGCTGGGTCATTCCGATCATCCAGCGCCGATGGCGGATTCTCTTGCCGACATGCACATCCACAGGGTGTTTCATTCGCTACTCCTTCACTTACCCTTAGTGAAGCAATTTTCGTGCCAACACCGATATTCTTGCGAAAAATTTTCTGTGGGCAAAACCTGTCGAAAGGTTGTTATCCAATTGTATAGGCGACTGCCGCCATCCACGCTCGCGGCATGGTTGTCCAACGGAATCCCCGGGAATCGTTTCCGAACGGCGCGCGGCGCAGATTTTGCATTTTGCGAATCCTTTGCAAGTTTCGCAAAATGCAACTGCTTTCAGCTGGAATAGGCGCGCCGCAGATGCGCCCGCAGCGCGTCGGCCACCTCGCCCTTGCGCAGCCCCGCGTCATAGAGGCAGATCTTCAATTTGCCGAGGTCGGGCAAGGCATTGCCACCCTCGATCACGCTCACACCATCTGGCACGGCGCCCTTCATCCGGGCCGACACCGCAAGGTCTGCCGCGACCGTTGCCTCAATGGCGTGCTCGCTATGCCCGTCAAAGGCCATCTCCCAGGGAATCTCGGCCCGGTCCAGCACCTCCTGCGCGATGGGCCGGAAAAAGCAGGTGTCCTTGAATCCCAGCCGCAGCGGCCGCCGCTGAAACGCATTGCCATCCGGCGCGCCAACCCAGACCAGTTCACGCGTCGTCAGCACCTCGCCCCCCGGCCCCGGCTCGTTCTCGGTGGTCAGGATCATGTCGTATTCGCCGCGCTCGAAGCCCTGCAGCAGCAGCTTGGTGAAGGACGAGGCAAGGTTGATCCGCACCCGCGGATAGTCGCAGGCCAGCGCCTTCAGGATGCCAGGGATCTGCGGATAGACAATGTCATGCGGCACGCCCAGGCGGATCTCGCCCTCGTAGGCGCTGTGCGTCAGGCGCGACAGCGCCTCGTCGTTCAGCTGGATCATCCGGCGCGCATAACCCAGAAGCTGCTCGCCTTCCGCCGTCAGCGTCAGCTTGCGCGCCGCACGGCTGAAGAAATCCTGCCCAAGCGACTCTTCCAGCCGCTTGATCTGCATCGAGACCGCCGATTGCGTCAGGTTGAGCAGTCCGGCCGCACGGGTCACCCCGCCGGTTTCCGCGACGGTCAGAAAGGCCCTGAGGGCGGTCAGGTCAAGGTTGCGCGGCATATCACGGTTCCTGATGCTTCACAGCAAATACATTCGTTTGAGTTATCTACCCCGTTTCGTCATATCCATCAAGAGACGTCATGTCACCTGTCGTATGGATAACGAAAGGACATCACCATGGTACGGACTGCCGCCGCTTCACCTCACCTCGTCCGCGCACAGGACCGGCCCGGCCTTCTCCGCCGCATCGCCCTCGCCGTCGCGGCACGGCGCCAGCGCCTTGCGCTTGCCCGGCTTGACGGTCGCCTGCTCGACGACGCAGGCATCGACCGCGACTCTGCACGGGCCGAGGCTTCCCGCCCGCTCTGGGACGTTCCCGTCACCTGGCTGCGCTAGGGCCGAAGTCGACCGATTGCGACGTCGAATGCCAAATCGGCAGAACTTTCCCGCGCGAAACTTGAAAAACAATGCGGGAACACCCACACTCTTTCCTGCGAACGGGGAAGCCGGAACCGGTTCCCGTCAAGAGACATTGAGTGGAGGGATCCATGGCAGACTATCGGACGATCGACGCCGGACGGGTGGGAACCCGGACCGCTGCGGTCGATCAGGGCCTTCGCGCCCACATGAACAAGGTCTACGGCACGATGTCCGTGGGCATGCTGGTCACGGCAGGCGTCGCCTGGGCAGTCGGCTCGTCCGACACGCTGCTGCAGCTCTTCCGCGACCCGGTGACGCTGCAGCCCAACATCCTTGGCTGGATCGCGATGTTCCTGCCGCTGATCCTCAGCTTCGGCTTCGGTGCCGCGGTCAACCGCATGTCGGCATCCGGCGTCCAGACCTACTTCTACATCTTCGCGGCCGCGATGGGCCTGTCGATCTCGTGGATCTTCGCGGTCTTCACCGGCATCTCGATCACCCAGACCTTCCTCGTGACGGCGATTGCCTTCGCGGGCCTGTCGCTCTGGGGCTATACCACCAAGCGCGACATCTCGGGCTGGGGGTCGTTCCTGATCATGGGCCTGATCGGCCTGATCGTGGCCTCGATCATCAACGTCTTCCTCGGCTCGCCTGCGCTGCACTTCGCCGTGACGATCATCGGCCTGCTGATCTTCGCAGGCCTGACCGCCTTCGACACCCAGCGCATCAAGACCGACTACATCGCCCATGCCCATGCGATGGACGCGGACTGGCTGGCCAAGTCGGCGATCATGGGCGCGGTGAACCTCTACATGAGCTTCATCAACATGTTCATGTTCCTGCTTCAGTTCCTCGGCAACCGCGAATAACGGATCGCCGGACGGCATGGCGAAAGGCCGGGGGAAACCCCGGCCTTTTTGCTTGAGCGGCCTGGGTGCGCGTGCTGAACTCGGCGGCGCAAACCAGAGGAGAGACAGTGATGACAGGGGCGGAAGCACTGGTAGAGACGCTCCTCGCCGCCGGCATCGACGTCTGCTTTGCCAATCCCGGCACGTCAGAGATGCATTTCGTGGCCGCGCTCGACCGCCACCCAAAGATGCGCTGCGTGCTCTGCCTTTTCGAGGGCGGCGCAAGCGGTGCCGCGGACGGCTATGCGCGCATGGCGGGGCGTCCGGCGGCGACGCTGCTGCACCTCGCGCCGGGGTTCGGCAATGCCTATGCCAACCTGCACAACGCCCGAAAGGCGAAAAGCCCGGTCGTGAATGTCGTGGGCGACCACGCCAGCCACCACCTGCGCTTCGACGCGCCGCTGAAGGGCGACCTTCAGGGCGTTGCGGCATCGGTTTCGCACTGGGTCCGGCGGTCGGCCACGCCCGACGCGGTCGGCCCGGACGCAGCCGCCTCCATAACCGCGGCAATGGCCGATGGCGGCCAGGTGACAACGCTGATCCTGCCCGCCGACGCCTCCTGGGGCGAGGGCGGCAAGGCTGCAACGCCCCTCGCCGCAGCCCCCCTTCCCCGCCCCGACGACAGCGCCATTGCCACGGCAGCCAGGCAGCTGTCGCGCCCCGGTGCTGCCCTTCTGGTCAACGGCCCGGCGCTTTTCGGCCCCCTCGCCGACACCGCGGGCCGCATCGCCACCGCCACCGGGTGCCGCCTGATCGCGCC
>JBJOQI010000181.1:0-5270 GCA_046050045.1 Pseudomonadota bacterium
CCGACCGGAACACGATGTCGGCGGCCTCGGGATCGACATAGATGTTGAATTCGGCGGCCGGGGTGATGTTTCCGCCTTCGAAATAGCCCCCGCCCATCAGGACGATTTCGGCGATTCGCGGAACAATCTCCGGCGCCCTCTGCATGGCCGCGGCGATGTTGGTCAGCGGGCCAAGCGGGCAGAGCGTCACCGTGCCAGCGGCCTCGGCCCTCAGCGTTTCGATGATGAAGTCGACGGCGTGGCGGTCCTGCAGCGACATCGTGGGGTCGGGCAGGGCGATCCCGTCAAGACCGGTCTTGCCATGCACATGCTCGGCCGTCACCAGCGGACGGCGCAGCGGCGCGTCGCAGCCGGCAAAGACGGGAATGTCCGTTCGACCTGCCAACTCGCAGACAACACGGGCATTTTTCGCGGTCAGCGCCAACGGCACATTACCCGCCACCGCCGTGATCCCCAGCAGGTCAAGCTCGGGCGAAGCCAGCGCCAGCAGAATCGCCACCGCGTCATCCTGTCCCGGGTCGGTGTCGATGATGATCTTGCGTGGCCGCATCGAAGGGGCGTCGTTCATGGTTGTCCCGGTTCTGCCTGTCGTCGCGCCTGACACTGGGGCGGGCGGGCAACATTGTCCAGATTCAGGAATCCCTTGCCTGCATTTGCGGGGGCTTCATGCTATGCAGCCAAGGCCTTTGGGGGGGTCGAGTCGGAGTATTTGATGCGGGACGTTCCCCCCTTTCTGTCGGTCTACGCCGGCGCAAGGCTGAACATTTCCGAAGACATCAGGCGGCTCTTGTCGCTGAATGCCGATTGCCTGGCAGGCTCCGGCATTGCCTGCGGTGAATTTGGCCTTGCCGGAAGCGACGGCTCCCGCGACCTCTGGCCCGCGGCGGATGCCGAGATTCCCGGCCTGAAGGATGCGGCCGAAGCGATTGCGCTTGAACTCGCCCCACTCGCCGCAACGGCGGACAGGGCGCTCGTCCTGGCAATTCCCGATCTGCCCGGCACGCCGACGGATATTCTGGCGGGACGCTTCTTCCCCGCGGTCGGCGCACGCGCGGCTGCACTGCGCCTTGCGCTGGGCAAGCCGGTCGACCGGCTGGCCATCGTGATCCGCCCCTATGACGACATGTTCCGCATCGCCTGGCGACACGCCGCCATCGCCGGCGAGGTCGACGGTCTGGGCGACCACGCCCGCCGCATCGCGGGCTTCCGGTCGGGCTGGACCGATGTGGTCGAGGCGCTGGCCGATGTTCTCGGGACGGGCGAGATCGACGTCCACACCATGCCTGCCGACCCGTTCGAGGTCTTCTCGGGTCTGCTTCCCGAACCGGTCGCGGGCCTGCGCCGCATCGAACCGACGCCCGAACTGACCGACAGCGCCGTCGCGATGATCCGCCGCCATGTCCGGCAGGGCGTCAGGTTCGCCCCCGGTCAGCGCGAACGCCTGATCGCCTTCCATGCCCGCCAGCCGCAGGACGACGATCTGTCCGGCCTGTTGCCGGCGCTGGCCCTGGCCGACCTGCGCGGCCGATATGTGGCCGACCTGTCAATCCTGTCGCGTACTGCAGGCGTGCGCTTTTGCGGCCAGATCCTGCCACCGGGCATGGACTTTGCCGATATGTCGCGGCGCGAAGCCATCTGAAAACGAAAACGCCCCGGGTGGGTGTACCGGGGCGTTCCCAAGGGCGTCCTCCGGCGGTGGTCAACCGTCGAAGTTCACCTCTTCCATCAGCCGAAGCGCGGCGGGCCGCAGCTTGGCAAGTTCGGCAAGGCTGGCGCTGTCGGGGGTGAACTCGCCCCAGCTCTTCACCAGATCCGACCGTTCGACGCCCGGTTTCACCGGGAATTCGTAGTTGGTCTCGGCATAGATCTTCTGCGCCGCATCCGACGACAGCCATTCCATGAACTTCAGCGCCGCTTCACGGTTCGGGGCCGATTTCGTCATCGCCACGCCCGACAGGTTCATGTGCGTCCCCGCGCCCTCGAAGGTCGGATAGATGATCCGCACCGCATTGGCCCATTCCGTCTGTTCGGCATCTGCCAGCATCTGTCCCATATAATAGGTATTGCCGAGCGAGATGTCACATTCTCCAGCCCAGATCGACTTGACCTGATCGCGGTCATTGCCTTCGGGCTTCTTGGCAAGGTTCGCCTTCACGCCTTCGATCCAGGTCTTGGTGAACTCTTCGCCGTGATGCGCGATCATGCCGGCGGTCAGGCCGAGCGTATAGTCGTGGGTGCCGGGGCGGGTGCAGATGCGGCCCTTCCACTTCGGATCGGCCAGGCCCTCATAGGTCGTGACCTCGCCATCGGCCACGCGATCCTTGCTGGCATAGACGATGCGCGAACGGGCGGTCAGTCCGAACCACTGGTTGCCGGGATCCCGGAACTCGGCCGGGATGTTGGCGGCCAGCACGGCCGAGTCGACGGCCTGCGTCACTCCGGCCTCGACCACCTGCGACAGGCGCGCGATGTCGACCGTAAGGACAAGATCGGCGGGCGAGCGGTCACCCTCGGCCTGAAGGCGCTCGACCATGCCCTTTTCGACAAAGGCGACGTTCACGGTGATCCCGGTTTCGGCGGTGAAGGCATCGACCAGCGGCTGGATCAGCTCGGGCTGGCGATGGGAATAGACGTTGACCTCCTCGGCGGACACTGGTGCCGCAAGGGCCAGCAGCGAAAGGGCGAAGAGACTGTATCCGGCGTTCATTGACTGACTCCTTTAGTCGGAAATTGTGGTCCTTTTCCCTGACTCGGATTGGCCTGTCAATGCCTGACAAAAACAATCGGCAAATTTCACCCTGGGCGCGCGGCGCCCTTTTCGGCGGCCTTTGCCGCGTTCCAGAGCGCGTCCATTTCGGCCAGATCGCTGTCTTCCGGCCGCTTGCCGCGTTGGGCGAGCGCCGCCTCGATCGCCTCGAACCGCCGCACGAACTTGGCGTTCGCAGCCCGCAGCGCGGCCTCGGGGTCGATCTTCAGGTGGCGCGCCAGGTTGGCGACCACGAAAAGCAGGTCGCCGAATTCCTCGAACACTTCGTCCGGCCCAAGCCCGTCGCGCGCCTCGGCCAGTTCGGCCGCTTCCTCGATCAGCTTGGCCACAACCTCGTCGGTCGAGGGCCAGTCGAACCCCACGCGCGCCGCCCGGTTCTGCAGCTTCACGGCACGTAGCAGGGCGGGCAGACCCAGCGCGACGCCGTGCAGGGTTCCCGAGCGGCCCCGCTCGGCGGCCTTCATCCGTTCCCAGTCGCGGGTCTGGTCCTCGGCCGACTTGTCCCGGCTTTCGTCGCCGAAGACATGCGGATGCCGCGCGATCATCTTGTCCGAGATCGCGCGGATCACCGCGTGAATATCGAAGTGCCCGGCCTCGGCGGCCATCTGTGCGTGAAACACCGACTGGAACAGCAGGTCGCCGAGTTCCCCCTTCAGCTCGCCCCAGGCCTTGCGTTCGATCGCATCGGCAACCTCGTAGGCCTCTTCGATGGTGTAGGGCGCGATGGTGGCGAAGTCCTGCTCGATGTCCCAGGGGCATCCCGTCGCAGGGTCGCGCAGGCGCGCCATGATCGCGATCAGCCGTTCCATCCCGCCGTCGGGATCGTGCAGCAGGTCGTCCTCGTGCGTGCTGACGTCGGGGCTATGCTTGGTCATCGCGGCAATCCGGTCTAGGGTTGCCCCGACCTAGCCGGAACCGAATGAAAGAGTCCACATGCCCGTCCTGAACCGCATCGCCGCCTTCGCGCCGGAAATGACCGAGTGGCGGCGTCACCTTCACATGCACCCGGAACTGAGTTTCGATTGCGAAGGGACGGCGGCCTATATCACCGACCGGCTTCACGACATCGGTGTCGACGAGATCCACCAGGGCATCGCGCGGACCGGCATCGTGGCGCTGATCCGGGGGCAGGGGGACGGCCCAGTGATCGGCCTGCGCGCCGACATGGATGCCCTGCCCATCGTGGAAACCACCGGCAAGCCCTATGCCTCGACCGTGCCGGGAAAGATGCACGCCTGCGGGCATGACGGGCATGTCACGATGCTGCTCGGCGCGGCGAAGTACCTGGCCGAGACGCGCAACTTCCGCGGCACCGTCGCCCTGATCTTCCAGCCCGCCGAGGAAGATGGCGGCGGCGGCGAGAAGATGGTGCAGGAAGGCATGATGGACCGCTTCGGGATCGGCCAGGTCTACGGCATCCACAATGTCCCGAATGTCGAGTTCGGAACCTTCCAGACCACGCCCGGCCCGATCATGGCCTCGGTCGATACCGCGACGGTCAGGGTCCGCGGCAAGGGCGGCCATGGGGCGACCCCGCATGAATGCGTCGACCCCGTTGTCGCCATCGTGGCGATGGTGGGGGCGATCCAGACGATCCTCAGCCGCAACCTCTATGCGCTGGATGAAGCCGTGATCTCGGTCACCCAGATACATACCGGCACCGCCAGCAACATCATCCCCGAGGAAGGCTGGTTCTGCGCCACGATCCGTGCCTTCAAGCCCGATGTCCGCGAGATGCTGAAACGCCGCCTGCACGAGATCGTCGAGGGTCATGCCGCGGCCTTCGGCGTGACGGCCGAGGTTGACTATGAATGGGGCTATCCCGCGACCATCAACCATGCCGAGGAAACCGATTTCGCCGCCGCAGTTGCGGCCGAGATCGTCGGCGATGCCGCGGTCGATGCGCGGTCGGTGCGCGAAATGGGGTCCGAGGATTTCGCCTACATGCTCGAGGCCCGTCCGGGAGCCTATCTTTTCCTCGGGACCGGGCCGGGGGCAGGGCTGCATCACGCCGCCTTCGACTTCAACGACGAAGCCGCCCCGATCGGCGCGTCGTTCTTTGCAAGGCTCGTCGAGCGCGCCCAGCCCCTCTGACCCCTTCAGCGCCGCGAGAGGTAGTCGCGGGTGAAGGCTGCATATCCGTCAGCCGTGACCTTCAGGCTTGCCCGCATCAGCCGGTGCAGGTCCGGCAGCCGGTGAAACGGCACCTGCGGCATCACGTGATGCTCGACATGATAGGGCATGTTCCAGGCAAGGAAGCGGACGGCCCGGTTGGTGAATGTGGTCCGGGTGTTCTCGAACATGCTGGCAACCTGCGGACAGTCGCCGTGCTCGGCCAGCAGGTAGAGCCGCAGCGCGGGCTGGCCTGTCAGCATCGGCACGACCAAGAGCCAGAGCAGCGCGTCAGACCGGAACAGCGTCAGGCCTAGCACCGCATAGGCGGCCAGCATCGCCCGCGCCTCGGCCCGGATGCGGGGCATCGCGCCCTGCGGCAGATAGGGCA
>JBJOQI010000182.1:0-9593 GCA_046050045.1 Pseudomonadota bacterium
CCACGGCCGATCTGGTCTTTTCCTCGGCCATGGACCTGACGGTGAAGCTCGCCAACGACGGTTTCGCGCGCCCCGTGGACCTGCCCGCCGCGACCGGCTGGCCGAAATGGGCGAACTGGCGGAACATGGCCTTTGCGCTGACCTTCGAGCCTGCGGTGATCGTCTATTACCGCCCCGCCTTCCCCGATGGCCCGCCGGACACCCGCGCCGACATTGCCCGCTGGCTTGCCACGGCCCCGAAGGGCGGCATCGGCACCTATGACATTGCCCGCTCGGCCGTGGGCTACCTGTTCCTGTCGCGCGACATGGAGCATTTTGCCGACCTCTGGCCGCTGGTCGAGGCGATGGGCCGCGCCGGCGTGCAGACCTTTCCCACCTCGCAGGACGTGATTTCCCGGGTCAACGCGGGCGAGCTTTTGCTGGGCTACAACATCCTGGGGTCCTATGCGGCCGACCAAGCCGCGCGTCTGCCCGACCTTGGGCTGGCCCTGCCGCGCGACTACGTCGTCGTCGTCAGCCGGGTGGCGCTGGTGCCCCGGCAGGCCCCGAATCCCGATCTGGGCGAAGCCTTCCTGTCCTTCCTGCTCAGCCGCGAGGGCCAGACCCTTCTGGCCGAACGCCTGCGCCTGCCTGCCGTCAGCCTCGAGGTCGCGGGCAAGGACTCGGCCGCCGCCATGCAAGAGGCGCTGGGCGCGCGCCTGCGGCCGGTTCCGGTGTCGCCCGGGCTTCTGGCCTACCTCGACCCGGCCAACCGGGCGCGGGTTCTGGCGCGCTGGAAGACGGCGCTGGAAAGCGGCGAATAACCCATCCGCCGTGCGGTGCCGCGCCATGTCAGGTTCATGACAGGTTGCTGTGGTCCAGTCGGGACGTATCGGGGCTGGAGGAGCCCCGGACGGCTTTCGCGGGAAAACCGCACTCAGGGAGGAACACCATGAAACACGCGCTTCTCGGCGCGGCCATCGCCGCTGCCCTTGCCATCCCCGCCTTTGCGCAGGACTACACCATCATGGCCCCGGCCAACCCCGGCGGCGGCTGGGACGGCACGGCCCGCGCCATGCAGGAAGTCATGCAGGCCGAAGGCATCGCCGCCTCGGTCGAGGTCATCAACGTTCCGGGCGCGGGCGGCACCGTCGGCCTGGCCCAGTTCGCTGCTGACAGCGCGGGCGACCCGACCAAGCTGATCGTCGGCGGTTACGTGATGGTGGGCGCGATCCTGACCAACGCCGCGCCGGTCACGCTGAAGGATGTGACCCCGATTGCGCGCCTGACCGGCGACACCGAAGCGATCGTGGTTCCGGCCGCGTCCGATATCCAGACCCTGGCCGATCTGGTGGCCAAGCTGCAGGCCGACCCGGGTGCGGTCAGCTGGGCGGGCGGTTCGGCCGGTGGCGTCGACCACATCACCGTCGGACTGCTGGCCAAGGCCGCCGGCGTCGACCCGACCAAGGTCAACTATGTCGCCTTCTCGGGCGGTGGCGAGGCCATGGCGGCAATCCTCGGCAACCAGGTCACGGCCGGGATTTCCTCGATCGGCGAGTTCTCGGAACAGGTCAAGGCCGGCACGATGCGCCTTCTGGCCGTCTCCTCGGGCGAGCGTCTTGCCGGTGTCGATGCCCCGACGATCAAGGAATCGGGCTATGACGTCGTTGTCCAGAACTGGCGCATGGTTGCCGCCGCGCCGGGCCTGAGCGACGAGCAGAAGGCCAAGGTTGCCGCCGACATCGAAAAGCTGAACGCCTCGGCGGGCTGGACCTCGATGCTCGAGACCAAGGGCTGGGCCAATACCTACCTCGCCGGTGACGCCTTCAACGCGCAGCTCGACGTCGAGATCGCCGCGACCGAAGCCGTCCTGCGCGACATCGGCCTGGTGAAATGAGCGGGCAGAACGCCCCGGAACGCCGCCCCGCTGGGGCGGCGTTCGTCATTGCGGCCGGGCTTGCGGGCCTGGCCGTCCTGCTTCTTTGGGATGCCGCGGGGCTGAAGCAGGATGGCGGGTATTCCGGCGTCGGCCCGGCCGATGTGCCGCGCATCATCGCCGTGGGGCTGCTGCTGCTGGCCGGGTTCACCGCACTTGCCGGGGTCAGGGGTGACCTGCCGAAGCCGCCGCCGCAGGCCCCGGCCCCGGTGCTCTGGATCCTCGCGGGGCTCGGCCTGCAGCTTGCCTTGCTGCATGTGGCGGGCTTCGTCATTGCGGGCGCGATCCTTTTCGGCTTCACCGCGCGCGGCTTCGGCCGGCGTCCGCTCTGGCTGACCACGGGTGTCGGCCTCGGCATAGCTGCCGTCATCTACGTCGTCTTCGACCGTCTGCTGAAGCTAAACCTTCCCGGCGGACCGTTGGAGCAATTGTTCTTCGGGGGCTGAGGCATGGAAAGCTTCTCGCTGCTGTTTCAGGGTCTGAGCGTCGCGCTCGATCCGATGATCCTGCTCTATGCCCTGATCGGGGTGACGCTCGGCACTGCGGTGGGTGTCCTGCCCGGCATCGGCCCGGCACTGACCGTGGCGCTGCTGCTTCCGGTCACCTACGGCCTTGATCCGGCCGGGTCCCTCATCATGTTCGCGGGTATCTACTATGGCGGGATGTACGGCGGCTCGACCACCTCGATCCTGCTGAACACGCCCGGCGAAAGCGCCTCGATCGTCACCGCGATCGAGGGCAACCAGATGGCCCGTCAGGGCCGCGGCGGGCCCGCGCTTGCTACAGCCGCCATCGGCAGTTTCGTGGCGGGCCTGATCGCGACGCTGCTGCTCGCCTTCCTTGCCCCGCAGGTCGTCAAGCTCGCGCTGTCGCTTGGCCCGCGCGAGTATTTTGCGCTGATGGTGCTTGCCTTTGTCACGGTCTCGGCCACCTTCGGCGACTCGGCGCTGCGCGGCCTGACCTCGCTCTTCGTGGGCCTGGCGCTGGCCTCGGTCGGCATTGACGGGCTGACCGGCGCTGCGCGTCTGACCTTTGGCGTGCCGCAGCTGATGGACGGGATCGAGACGACGACGCTTGCCGTCGCGATGTTCGCGCTGGGCGAGGCCTTCTTCGTCGCCGGGAACCCTGCGCCTCCCGATGGACTGCACAGCGTCAAGGGCAGTGTCAGGATGACGGCGACCGACTGGTCGCGGTCGTGGAAGGCCTGGCTGCGCGGCACCCTGATCGGCTTCCCGATCGGTTCGATGCCGGCAGGCGGGGCCGATGTCGCCTCGTTCCTGTCCTATGCCGCCGAACGCAAGCTGACAAAACACCCCGAGGAATTCGGCCACGGCGCAATCGAAGGCGTCGCTGGCCCCGAGGCTGCGAACAACGCCGCGGCCGCCGGGACGCTGGTGCCGTTGCTGACACTCGGCCTGCCCACCACCGCGACGGCGGCGATCATGCTGGCAGGCTTCCAGCAGTTCGGCCTGCAGCCAGGCCCGCTGCTGTTCGTGATGAACGCCGACCTGGTCTGGGGGCTGATCGCGTCGCTTCTGATCGCAAACGTCATGCTGGTGGTCTTGAACCTGCCGCTGATCGGGCTCTGGATCCGCCTGCTGGCGATTCCGCGCCCGTGGCTTTATGCCGGGATCCTGCTGTTCGCCACGCTTGGCACCATCGGGGTCAATCCGTCGCCCGTGGAACTGGGCATGCTGATCCTGTTCGGCATCCTCGGCTATGGCATGCGGCTGTTCGGCTATCCTGTGGCCCCGGTCGTCGTCGGCCTGATCCTCGGCCCGATGGCCGAACAGCAGCTGCGCCGGGCCCTGGCCATTGCGCAGGGCGACTGGACCTCGCTTGTCTCCACGCCGGTCTCGGCGGGGCTTCTGACCCTGTCGGCGCTGTTCCTGATCGTCCCGATGCTTCTCCGGATGCGCGGGCGCGGGGCTGTCCTGGCGCAGGTTGCGGGCGATTCTGACTGAAAACCGGGCGGTGACGCCGCCGCCTTACCCGGCGTCACCCGGAACCTGACGCTGTCAGGATTGACCTTTCCGGGAATCGTGCCAGATTGTCGCCGCGGAACGGGACGCCGCGGCGACATCGCACCCATTTGGGCGCACCCGGTTCTATTGACGTAATATGACAGGATTGACTGACATGCCCCGCTTCTTCAGGGCCCATCGAGTTACGGCTATCGTCGTTCTTCTGGCCGCCGCGGCCTGGATCATCACCGGCGAGTTCTCGGCCGTCGGCAGCGAAGAGGCGCACGCGGGCCAGCCCGCCGAGACTGCGCCCGAGGCCACGAAACAGGCCCCGCTGCTGCGCACCGTTGCCGCCATCGTGCCGCAGGTGATCGACCATTCCCGCATCATCCGCATCTCGGGCGCGACCGAGGCCGACAAGCGCGCGACGCTGGCCGCCCGGTCCTCGGGCATCGTCGCGGCCCTGACCATCGGACAGGGCCGGCCGGTCGAGGCCAATGCCATCGTCCTGTCGCTCGAGGGCGAGGACGTCGCCTCTGGCGTCATCACCGCCGAAGCGACCCTGCGCCAGCGCGCGCAGGAGCTGGAGGTCGCCCAGAAGCTCGCCGCCAGCGGCAATGCCTCGGACCTGGCCCTGACGCGGGCCCGCGCCGACAAGGCCGCCGCTGAATCCGTATTGGTCGCCGCCCAGTCGGCCGCCGACCGGCTGAACCTGCGCGCACCCTTTGACGGGATCATCGACAGCGTCGACGTGGAAAAGGGCGAATGGGTGCAGGCCGGTACGCCGATCGCGGTCGTGCTGTCGCTCGACCCGATCGTCGTGCGCGCCGAGGTCAGCGAGGTTGACCATGCCGCCGTCGAAAAAGGCGCGACCGCACGCGTGCGCCTGGTCAGCGGGCAGGAATTCGACGGAATCATCCGCGACATCGCCCGCGAGGCAACGGCGGCGACGCGCACCTTTGCCGTCGAAGTCGAGATCCCGAACCCCGACCTGAAGATCCCCGCCGGCATGACGGCCGAGGTCCAGATCCTGACCGACCCCGTCAAGGCGGTCGTGGTTCCGCGCTCGGTCATCACCCTTGACGAGACGGGCACGATCGGCCTGCGCATCGTCGGGGCCGACAATGTCGCGGGCTTTGCTCCCGTCCAGCTTCTGGATGACACCGATACCGGCATGATCGTGGCCGGCGTGCCCGAGGGCATGCGCATCATCGTGGCCGGGCAGGATCTGGTGCGCAACGGCGACACCGTGAACGTGACCGAGGTTCAGCCCGGGGTCAGCGAATGAACCTTGTCGAAGCCGCGATCCGCAATGCCCGCCTGACGATCTCGATCCTCGTCTTCCTGATGATCGCCGGGGCACTGGCCTATCAGTCGATCCCGAAAGAGGCCGAGCCCGACATCCAGATCCCGGTGATCTATGTCAGCCTCGGCTATCAGGGCATCAGCCCCGAAGACAGCGAACGCCTGCTGCTGCGCCCGATGGAAACGGCGCTGAAGTCGATCACCGGCATCAAGCAGATGTCGGCCAATGCCTATCAGGGCGGCGGCAACGTCATTCTCGAATTCCAGGCCGGTGCGAACCTCGACAAGGCGCTCGACGACGTGCGCACCAAGGTCGACCAGGCCCGCCGCGAACTGCCCGACGGGGCCGACGAGCCCAGCGTCAACGAGGTCAACATCTCGGAGTTTCCGGTCCTTGTGGTGACGCTGTCGGGCGACCTGCCCGAACGCACCCTGACCCGTGCCGCGCGCGAACTGCGCGACCGGATCGAGGAAATCAACGGCGTGCTCGACGCCAACCTGCAGGGCGTGCGCGACGATCTGGTCGAGGTCATCATCGACCCGGCGAAACTGTCCTCCTACGGGTTGCGGCCCGACACGCTGATCGGCGGTTTCAACGCCTCCAACCAGCTAGTCGCGGCGGGCTCGCTGGAAGGGGCCGAGGGGCGCTATGCGATCAAGGTGCCCTCGCTTCTGGAAACCCCCGAAGACGTGGCCAACCTGCCGATCCTGTCCAATGGCGATGCGATCGTGAAGGCCAGCGATCTGGCCGAGATCCGCCCCACCTACAAGGATCCCGAGACGATCACCCGGCTTGACGGCGAACCCGCCATCGCGATCGAGGTCTCCAAGCGCACCGGCGCGAACCTGATCGAGACGGTGGACGCGGTAAAGGCCGTGACCGACGACTTCGCGGCGAAGATGCCCGACGGCGTCTCGGTCAGCTACAGCCAGGACAAGTCGATCACGATCCGCCAGCTTCTGTCCGACCTGCAGAACAGCGTTCTGACCGCGGTAATCCTGGTCTTCATTGTCATCCTCTATGCACTTTCGGGCCGCTCCTCGATCCTGATCGGGCTGGCCATTCCGGCCTCGTTCCTGATGGGCATCCTGTTTCTGTCACTCGCGGGCTACACGGTGAACCTCGTGGTGCTGTTCAGCCTGATCCTCGCGGTGGGCATGCTGGTCGATGACGCGATCATCGTCACCGAATTCGCCGAGCGCCGCATGGCCGAGGGCATGGAAAAGCGGAAGGCCTTCGCGATGGCCAGCCACAAGATGACAGGCCCGGTCGTTGCCGCCACCATGACCCGCATCGCGGCCTTCTCGCCGCTTCTGTTCTGGCCGGGGATCGTCGGTGAGTTCATGAAGTTCATGCCGATCACGCTGATCGCCACGCTCTCGGCCTCGCTCGTCTATGCGCTGATCTTCGTGCCGACACTCGGCGCTGTCCTGGCCAAGCCGGTGAAGGAAGAAAACGGGCATCGCGACGGGGCCTACATGTGGGTCGTCGGCAAGGCGATCCGGCACCCCTTCATCGTGATGATGCTCGCCATCGCCTCGCTGGTGGCGGTTCCTTACGCCTATGGCATCTACGGCAAGGGGGTGGAGTTCTTCCCTGACGTCGAACCGGACTACGGCCTGCTCTACGTCAAGGCGCGTGGCAACCTGTCGATCCAGGAAAAGGACGCCTTGCTGCGGCAGGCTGAACAGCGCATCCTCGGCTGGCCCGGCGTCAAGACCGTCTATGCCCGCGCCGGTTCGGGCGGGCAGGGCGGATTCTCCGAAAGCCCGTCCGACGCCGTGGGCGTGATCCAGTACGAATTCGTTGACTGGCGCGAACGCAAGAATGCCAACGCCATCCTTGCCGACCTGCGGGTGGCAATGGAGGGCATCCCCGGCGCTGACATCGAGGTCAGCGTCCCCCAGGCCGGCCCGCCGACCGGCAAGGCGATCCAGATCGAGCTGTCCGCCGCCGATCCCGCCGGCCTGAACGACGTCGCCCGCAAGGTGGCCGATGGCATCGCGGCCATTCCCGACGTGATCGACGTGTCGAACGGCCTGCCGCCGCCCGGCGTGGACTGGGAGCTGAAGGTCGACCGCGCCGCCGCCGCCCGTTTCGGCGTCTCGCCCGGTGCGGTGGGCGCGGTGGTGCAGCTGGTCACCGGCGGGCTGAAGCTTTCCGACTATCGCCCCGCGGGGTCGGATGATGCCGTCGACATCGTCCTGCGCCTGCCGGAAGACCAGCGCACCATTTCGGCGCTCGACCAGCTCAGGGTCGAAACCCAGGCCGGGCCGGTCCCGATCTCGAACTTCGTGACCCGGATCGCGGCACCGACGACCGGTACGCTGACCCGCCTCGACGGGGCGCGGACGGTAACGGTGCAGGCAGGCATCACCGATGGCGTGCAGGCCGATCCGGTGCGCCAGCAGGTGACCGCGCTGCTTGAAAGCCAGAACCTCGACGACCTCGGCATCCGCTGGAAGCTCGGCGGCGAGGACGAGGAACAGGCCGAGGCCGGGGCCTTCCTGTCCAAGGCCTTCGGCGCGGCCATCGCGCTGATCTTCGGCGTGCTGCTGGCGCAGTTCAACCGCTTCACCTCGGTCTGGCTGGTGCTGTCGGCCGTGGTGATGTCGACCATCGGCGTCTTCCTCGGCCTGATGATCATGGGCCAGCCCTTCGGCATCGTGATGTCCGGCATCGGGATCATCGCGCTGGCGGGGGTCGTGGTGAACAACAACATCGTGCTGATCGACACCTACGACACGCTGCGGCGCGAAGGGATGCCGAAGATCGAGGCGATTCTCGAGACTTGCCGCGAACGCGCGCGGCCTGTGGTGCTGACTGCGCTGACCGCAATCCTCGGCGTCCTGCCCATCGCCTTCGGCCTGAACATCGAGGTGATGAACCACGAGGTCACGATCGGCGCGCCATCGACGCAGTGGTGGATCAGCCTGTCCTCGGCCATCGTCTATGGCCTGGCCTTTGCCACCGTGCTGACGCTGATCGTCACGCCCTCGATGCTGATGATCTTTTCGCGCGGCGAGCCGAAAGAGCGGAAGTGGCGCTGGTTCGGCTGGTTCCGCCGCAAGGCAACCGACCGCAGCCCCGATCCGATTGCGACCTCGGCTGCGCAGGGCGGTCGGACGGCCTAGGGGCGAGAGGGCGCTGCCCTCTCGCGCTCTCCCGGGATACTTCGGGACCGAAAATGCTCAGGCCGGGTGGGGCCACCACGAAACGTCGGCGGCACCGATGGTCCGGCCGTTCCATGTCACCGGTTCGGGCGCGTAGTTGATCGCGAAGCGATGCGTCGCGGTGTCTCGCAGGCGCAGGCCATCGGGCAGGTCGGTCGTGGCAAGGCCGGCTTCCGTCGCGCGGTCGCGCAGGATGCGGGTCAGGGCCGCATCGTCCGGCCAGCCGCCGAGGTAGTGCAGATGCCCCGCGCGGACGAGCACCGGCCTGCCGTCGGCCAGCATCTCGACCACGTCGGCCGTGCCCTCCAGATGCTCCAGCCAGTGCCGGACCGTGCCACCGCCAGCTAGCGGCTCGGCGGCATCGGGCGGCAGGCTTTCGACAAGTGCCACCCGGATGTCGAGACCCGGCAGGGCGGGCGGCAGCGGCGCGACGGGAATCGCGAAATCGGCGGTCTTGGCATTGGTGCGCGGCCCGAGGATCACCGGACCGCCCGCGCCCGCCAGCGCGCCAAGCAGCGCGTCCGACAGCGTGGCGACACCCGGCACCAGGGTCAGGGTATAGGCCGACAGATCCGGGGTATCGGGCGGCAGGATATCGACCGACAGGCCAAGGCGGCGCAGGGCGCGATAGGTGGCAAAGGCCAGCCGGAAATAGTCGAAGTCGCGCCCCTGCGGCTGCGTTTCCCAGGCCCAGGCGCTGGCATAGTCGAAGACCAGCGCCACCTTTGCCGGAAGCGGGGCCAGGTCGCCCAGCGCCGCGATTTCCGCTGCGACCTGCGCCACCTCGGCCAGCGCGGGGGCGGGGGCGGAATCGGGGCGCAGCAGGCCCGCATGCATCTGTTCCTGCGCGAAGGGGGCCTGCCGCCAGCGGAAGTAGCTGACCACCTCGGCCCCGTGGGCAAAGGCCTCCCAGGCCCAGAGCCGCGCCATCCCGGGCAGGGGCGCGGGGTTGTATGGGGCCCAGTTCACCGGGCCGGGCTGCTGTTCCATGATCCACCAGCGACCCCGGCCCACGGCGCGGTAGAGGTCATGGTGGAAGGCCTGGAAATCCTGGTCGCCCTGCCGCAGGAAGCGCGCCTTGTGGGCGGGCGTGGCCTCGAGCCGGTCCGACAGGAACCCGATGGGGTAGGCGTCCCAGCTGGCGATGTCGAGGTCGGCCCCGGTGGCGAAATGGTCGAACGACGTGATCCGCCCCATGTAGTTGTGCGCGATCGGCGCTGCGGAATGGCGGCGGA
>JBJOQI010000183.1:0-6278 GCA_046050045.1 Pseudomonadota bacterium
CCACGCGGTCGGCCTCGACGTTCATCGCGGCACCCGCGACGGCCGAGCAGAAGCCCAGACAGGCCGTCGCCGCAACCAGCATTCCGAAGGCAGGCAGCAGCCCGAAGACCGGCGGCAGCAGCGAGGAGATGACGAAACTGCCCAGGATCAGCCGCCGGGTGCCGAACCGCGCGGCAAGGCGGGGGGCCACCTGCATCGCCGCCATCACGCCCACCGACAGCGCGGCGAGCGCGAACCCGAACTGCTGTTCGCTGAGGCCGAGGGCGCGCTGCACCTCGGGCAGGCGGGCGAACAGCCCGCCGTTCAGCACGGCGTTCAGTGCGAACAATGCAAGGATCGTCTGGCGGTCGGTCAGGATCACGATGCGGGTTTGCCGAACAGGATGGCCTGTGCCTTGCGGTCTTCGGTGATGGTATTGCGCCGGTCGGCCCCGACGGCGCGGCCGCGCTGGAAGCCGGGGCGGGCGGCGAGGTCATCGAGCCACCGCTTCATGTGGGGCTTGTCCTCCATCGTCTGTTCCTGCCCCTGCCAGCCCATCGCCCAGGGCCAGATCGCCATGTCGGCAATCGTCAGCACCTCGCCCGCAACATAGGGCCGGTCGGCCAGGCGGCGGTCGAGCACGCCGTAAAGCCGCGCGACCTCGGCCCGGTAGCGGTTCTGGGCATAGGGCAGCACCTGCGGCGGGTCCAGCGAGGGGGCGTATTTCAGGAAATGGTGCGCCTGTCCCGCCATCGGGCCGACGCCGCCCACCTGCCAGAACAGCCATTCCTCGACAGCGATGCGCTCGCGTTCGGAGCGCCCGTGGAAGAGGCCGGTCTTGCGCGACAGGTATTGCAGGATCGCCCCGGATTCGAAGACCGGGACCGGCGCGCCATCGGGGCCGTCGGGGTCGACGATGGCGGGCATCCGGTTATTGGGGGAAAGCGCCAGGAACTCTGGCCTGAACTGGTCGCCCGCGCTGATGTTCACCCAGTTCATGCGGTAGGGCAGGCCCATTTCCTCGAGCGCGATGGTGATCTTGTGGCCGTTGGGCGTGGGCCAGAAATGAAGCTCGATCTCGGACGGCATGGGTCACCTCTGACAATGGCGTCAGGTTGACGTTCCGCGCCGGAAGGGCAAGGGCAAAGCGGTGGGGAAGGGCGAAAGTAGTCGTGACCAGCGCGGGTGCTGGCGCTGCGGCAGGGCGCGGGCGAGCAGCTCGAGCGGCAGGAGCGCCGGGTCGGTCAGCAGCGCGCGGTAGAGCGCGAAGACACCGGGGCGGCGATAGGCCGACCAGTGGCAGATGCGCCGGGCCGGGTCGCCCACCGGAAAGCCAAGCCGGGCAAGGCCGCGCATCACCTCGGGGTGGTCGAGCTGCAGGTCGACCCAGCCGCGGTGGGACTGGCCGAGGCCGTGACCGATCGAGCCGGACCAGCCGCCGGGCAGGATCGCCTCGATCAGCCCGTCGAAGAGGTCGTTTTCGCGGCTGGTGACGTTCACGACCTCGACCCCGCTGCCGCCGGGTGTGGCGAGGGCGGCCAGCGTCTCGGCCCGGAAGGCGGCGGCGGCCAGCAGGACGGCGCGGGCCAGCGTGCCCTGGGCCAGCTGCGGCAGGGCCTGCAGGATGACCCGCGCGCCAAGGCTGTGGCCGATGGCGGTGATGCGCAGGTCGGGGCGGCGGGCGCGGATGCGGGTCAGCACCTGCGCGAGGCCGGTCGCGGCCTGCCCCGAGGCGCGGTGCGCGGCCCAGATCGTGCCGCGTGCATTCCAGCCCAGCGCGACGGCAAGGCCGGGGGCGTGGTTCGCGTCACGAAAGCCGAGATGCCGGGGCCAGGACAGCGACCGCCCGTTGCCGCCGACCGGCCCGAGGATATGGTCGTTGGGGTCATGCACCGGGTCGTCGGGGGCATAGCGGTAGCCGTGCGTCATCACGGTCACGGACCCGGCGAACGGCTGCTGGCGCAGGGCAGCATCGAGCAACCCGAGGTGCCCCGGGCAGGGTTCGTTGCCGACGTTGTCTACCCGAAGGAGTGTCATGGCCGCCGCCCACCATATCTTGTGACTGGCCGATACCCTCAGCCTGTGACGGCGGTTTGAATATCCGGTTACAGCAGCGCGACAGCCTTGACCCTGTTGCGCAAAGGCGATAGCCACGCCTCCGTGGCGATTTGATCGACCGGATTGCGGGCCACGTTAAACAAGCCGCTAAAAGGTCGGAGGCGTTCGGGCCCCCGCACCTTTTTTGGTCGGGGGTTTTCTTTTTGGCCCGAGGGGGGCCCTGGCTATGACGGACTGGAAGACACGCACCAAACTGATCCACACCGGCGCACGGCGGAGCCAGTATGGCGAGATGTCCGAGGCGATCTTCCTGACGCAGGGCTTTGTCTACGACACCGCAGAACAGGCCGAAGCGCGGTTCATCCAGGCGGGCGAGGACGAGTTCATCTATGCCCGCTACGGCAACCCGACAGTGCGGATGTTCGAGGAACGCATCGCCGCCATCGAGGGGACCGAGGACGCCTTTGCCACCGCCTCGGGGATGGCCGCGGTCAATGCAGCGCTGACCTCGATGCTGAAGGCGGGGGACCATGTGGTTTCGGCCCGGGCGCTGTTCGGGTCGTGCCTCTATGTGCTGGAAATCCTCGGTCGGTTCGGAGTGGAGGTCACGCTGGTCGACGGCACCGACCTTGGCCAGTGGCAGGCCGCCGTGCGGCCCGACACCAAGGCGCTGTTCCTTGAATCGGTGTCGAACCCGACGCTGGAGGTGATCGACCTGAAGGCCGTGGCCGACATCGGCCATGCGGTCGGCGCGACGGTGATCGTGGACAATGTCTTTGCCACGCCCACCTTCTCGAAGGCGGTCGAGCTTGGCGCGGATGTGGTGGTCTATTCCGCCACCAAGCACATCGACGGATCGGGGCGCTGCCTGGGCGGCGTGGTCTGTGGCACCAAGCAGTTCATCCGCAAGGTGCTGGAACCCTACCTGAAGCACACCGGCGCCGCGATGTCGCCCTTCAACGCCTGGGTGATGCTGAAGGGGATGGAGACGCTCGACCTGCGGGTCCGGGCGCAGGCCGCGACCGCGCAGGCGGTGGCCGAGGCGCTGACCGGGCATCCGAAGCTGTCGCAGGTCATCTTCCCCGGACTGCCCGGCCACCCGCAGCATGCGCTGGCGATGGCGCAGATGGGGGCGGGCGGCACCGTCGTGACTTTTGAGGTGAACGGCGGACAAGAGGCGGCGTTCCGCTTCCTCAATGCCCTTCAGATCATCAAGATCTCGAACAACCTGGGCGATGCGAAATCGATCGTGACCCATCCGGCGACGACGACGCACCAGAGGCTGCCGGCAGACCAGAAGGTGCTTCTGGGCATCACGCCGGGGCTGGTGCGGCTGTCGCTGGGGCTCGAGGACTCAGGCGACCTGATCGCGGATATTAACCAAGCCCTGCAAATGATCTGACGTCGAAACCGTGCCGTAACCATTCGCGTATTTGATCTTTCAGGGCGCGAACCCATGTTATGGTGCCAGGGTTCGCCGGACGGGAAGGGAACGACATGAACTTTCATTCGATGATCGGGCCCGATCCCGGACGCGACGAGGCGGAGGACGCGCTGGCGCTGCTGCGGCGCTGGGCGGCGAAGGCCGACCCGGTGGAAGTGGCGCAGCTCGACCCGGCCATCGCACGGCTGCTTCCGGGGCGCGAAGTCTCGAATTACCCCGACCTGTCGCGGACCTACCCGGACGGTTTTGCCCCCGATGCGGGCTACCGGGCCTCGATGCCCGACCTGCAGAACGGCCCGTCGAGCCTGATCGTCGGGGCGGATACGCAGATCCAGCATGTGGGCATCTCGAACTTTCGCCTGCCGATCCGCTATCATTCGCGCGACAACGGCGACCTGACGCTGGAAACCAGCGTGACGGGGACCGTCAGCCTTGATGCCGGCAAGAAGGGCATCAACATGAGCCGGATCATGCGGTCCTTTTACGCCCATGCCGAGCGCACCTTCAGCATGGCGGTGATCGAGGCGGCGCTGGACGACTACAAGGCGGACCTGGGGTCCTTCGACGCGCGCATCCAGACCCGCTTTTCCTTCCCGATGAAGGTGAACTCGCTGCGGTCGGGCCTGAGCGGCTGGCAGTACTACGACATCGCGCTTGAGGTGATCGACCGGGCCGGCGTGCGGACGCGGATCATGCACCTCGACTATGTCTATTCCTCGACCTGCCCCTGCTCGCTGGAGCTCAGCGAACATGCCCGGCAGGTGCGGGGGCAGCTGGCCACGCCGCATTCGCAGCGGTCGGTGGCGCGGATTTCCGTCGTGGTCGAGGGGCGGTCGCGGCTGTGGTTCGAGGACCTGATCGACATGGCGCGAGCCGCGGTTCCGACGGAAACGCAGGTGATGGTCAAGCGCGAGGACGAGCAGGCATTCGCCGAGCTGAACGCCGCCAATCCGATCTTCGTCGAGGATGCGGCGCGGAGCTTTGCGCAGGTGCTGATGGCCGACCTGCGTGTCGGCGATTTCCGCGTGGTGGCCAGCCATCAGGAAAGCCTGCACAGCCACGACGCGGTCTCGGTGCTGACGGAAGGACCGACCTTCGCGTCGGTCAGCATCGACCCGAAGCTGTTCGCCTCGCTGCACCACCCGGGCTGAGCGGAAGGCGGCCGGCCCACGCCGGGCGCCTCTAGCGCTGTCGCGGGCCGGACATGCGGCGTCGCGCCCCGCGCTTGACGCGGTGCGTGGCAGGGCCGACCTTGGGCCTCGGGCGCAGCCGTCCTGCGCCGGAGGAGCCGCGATGACCCGACAGCTGACCCGCCCGCTGGGTGCACAGATTTCCCACATGCTGAAGGCACGGGGCGTCGAGGTGATCTTCGGCATTCCGGGGGTGCACAATGTCGAGCTGTACCGCGGCATTGAAGAGGCAGGGATCACCCATGTCCTTGCCCGCCACGAGCAGGGCGCGGGCTTCATGGCCGACGGCTATGCCCGCGCGACCGGAAAGCCCGGGGTGTGCTACCTGATCACCGGGCCGGGCTTCCTGAATGCGATGACGCCGCTCGGGCAGGCGCAGTCGGATTCGGTGCCGGTGCTGGCCGTCGCCTCGTGCTTGCGGCGGGCCGATCTGGGCGCTGGGCGGGCGCGGCTGCACGAGATGACCGATCAGGAGATGGCCGGGGCCTCGGTCTGCGGCTGGTCGCGGACGGCATCGGGCGCGCGCGAGGCCTATCAGGCTGTCGACCGGGCGCTGGCCGAATTCGCTGCAGGGCGCGCGGGGGCCAGAGCGCTGCATGTGCCGATCGACCTGCTCGAGGCGCAGGCTGAGGCCGCGCCGGCCATGCCGCCCGTGCCCTTGCGCCCCGTGCCTGCGCCGGAGGCCATCGCGGCAGCGGCCGGACTGCTGCGGCGGGCAAGAAAGCCGCTGTTCATCTTCGGCGGCGGCGCGTCGCGGGCTGCGGAGGCGGCGCGGGAGCTTGCCGGCAAGGTGCAGGGGGCAAGTTTCACCACCTTTGCGGGCCGCGGGATCATCGCGCCGGATGCCCCGCTGTTCTTCGGCAACTACCTGTCGCGGCCGACCAGCGCGCGCATCTTCGCCGAGGCCGATCTTGTCATCGCGGTCGGCACGGAGCTGTCGGAAACCGACATCTGGCGCGACCACCTCGGCCATGCCTGCCCGCTGATCCGCGTCGACCTCGACCCGAGCGAACTGGCGGACGATACGGTCGCGGACCTGCCGATCCTTGGCGATGCAGGGGCGTTCCTGACCCAGCTGGCCGGGATGATCGCGCCGCAGGTCTCGGGCTGGCGCGCCGAGGATGTCGCTGCGGCCCGCGCGGCCTTCCGCGCCGAGGTCGACGCCGAACGGCCGGGCGTTCTGGCCATCGTCGAGGCGCTGCGCGGCATGATGCCTGCGGACGCGATGGTCTATTCCGACATGACGCAGTTTGCCTATGTGGCGACCGAGGTCTGGGACATGGCGGCCCCCGGCCTGTGGCACCACCCCTTCGGCTTCGGAACGCTTGGCTACGCGCTGCCTGCGGCCATCGGCGGCAAGGTCGGGCGGCCGGACGCGCCGGTCGTCGCCATCGCGGGGGATTACGGGTTCCAGTACACGGTTCAGGAGTTGGGAACGGCGGTCGAACTTGGCCTGTCGCTGCCGATCCTGATCTGGGACAACGGGAAGCTGAAGGAAATCGAGGAATCGATGCAGCGCTCGCAGATCGCGCCGAATGCAGTGATTGCCCGGAACCCGGATTTCATCGCCCTTGCGCGGGCCTATGGCGCGCGCGCCGAGGCCCCGG
>JBJOQI010000184.1:0-4199 GCA_046050045.1 Pseudomonadota bacterium
GGTCGTCGCAGGGTCGATGCCCGCCAAGGGCGGCGTGAACCTCTACTGCGCGGTGATCGTGAAGAAGGTCGATGCCCAGACCCGGTCCAAGACCGGCATCAACGAGCTGCTCCGTGACTGATACGCCCGACCCCGAGACCCCGGCCGAAAAGCCCGCCAGGGTCAAACGCCCCCAGCAGGTCTATACCCTCGTGGCCCAGGTCGGCCGCAAGGACGGCGACGGCCTGCCCGACGGCTCCACCGGCGCGGCGTTGATGCTCTACTCCTCGGGCGTGACCGAGGACGAGGCCGTGCGTGAGGCGGTGGCGATCCTGAAGGACGCCGACCTCGCCGTGCTCGAGGTCGAGGGCTACGGCACGCTTGACGAACAGCTCAAGGCCGGGGCCGAGATCGGGCAGGACGACCGCGACCTGATGGCCCGGGCGCTCGCCGAAAACGCCGTGATCGTCGCGCAGATGACGCCCTTCTTCGGCGACGAGGACTAGGCTCTCAGGCCGCCACCGGCGTGAACCGCCGCATCATCGCCTGCGCCAGCGCCGCCGCCTCGTAGGGTGCGGCCAGCCGCAGCGGGTCGGGGCCATGCAGCGGCAATTGCCCCCGCGCCGCCACCAGACCCATCGCACTGCGGTTTGCCAGCTGCGGATAGCGCGCCAGCCGCCCGATGTTCGGCGCCGCCAGCTCGCAGCCGGGCAGGGCGATCACCTCGGGCCGGTCCAGCACCAGGCCCTGCCAGACCATGTCCGGCCTGGCCTCGCCCAGGGTCACGGTCTGGCCGTTCACGATGTCGCGCGCCCGCACCAGGATCTCGGTCTGCCCGAACAGGTACTCGACCTCGCGCCCGGACAGCCGCAGCCGCGCCGATGGCTCGACCACGATGTCCCGCGCCCGGTCAAAGAACGGCGCCCGCAGGATCACGGGGCGCAAAAGCCCAAGCCCCGGCCGCCGCACCGGCCCCGCCCAGACGACCTTTGCCGCCCGGCCGGCGATGCCCGTCAGGCTCTGCCCCTCGCACAGCGCATCCGCGCCCGGCAACGCGGTTCCCCATGCCACCCAGGCGCCGGGGCCCAGCGGCAGGATCCCCTCGTGCAAAGTCAGCCATTTCACGCCCAGCGGTCCCTCCGCCCCGGCCTCGACCAGCCCCGGCACCGCGCCCGCGTCAAGCGGCGGCGGCGCGACCCCGTCCTGCAACCGCACCGACTGCCCGTCCTCCTGCGACAGCGACAGGTCGCACCAGCCCCGCCCCGCGTTCCACCGATAGGTCAGGATCGCCGGCCCCGGCAGCGAGCCCAGCGTCAGCACGACGTTGCGCGCCCCCGCCCGGTGCGCCAGCGTCAGGACCCCGTCCTCGCCCGCATGCAGCGACAGCACGCCCGGCCCCAGCCCGCCACGCGCAAACAGAAGCTGCCCGCCGATCCCACGCACCAGATCAAGCTCGCAGGTCAGCGTCCCGCAGCCGATCGCGCCCCCCGACGGCGCGTTCACCACGCCGCCCGCCGACCGCCCGTCGCGCCAGGCCAGAAGCCCGCTCACGCCGCCAGCCCCGAGGCGACCAGCACCTTCGCCTCGTGCGCCTTCAGCGTCCGCCGCGCCGCCGGGCTGTAGCCGTCGCCGGTCGCCAGATCGATCTCGGGGAAGATCGTCAGGATCTCTTCCACGATCTCGCGGTCGAAACTGCGCGCGGTCTGCGGCCCCGGCAGGAAGCTTTCCGTCGCCAGCCCTTGCGAGAACACCACCTCGTGCCGGTCGAACAGCAGGTGGACATACTCGACCCAGCCGCCTTCCATCACCCGCACCGATCCGCCGTTTACCAGATCCTTCGCCGCGATCAGCACTTCGGTCTCGCCGAACAACAGCTCGGCATGGCTGTTGCGCACCAGGATCCGGTGCTGCGGCGACACCATCAGCGTGCCATGCGGCCCGAAGGCGCCCGCCTCGATCAGCACCGGCGCCAGCTTCTCGCGCGCCGCCACGATCCGCCGCCCGACCCAGCGCACCTCTTGCGGACCGTGGTCCATCGTCTCGACCAGATCGCCGACGTCCAGCCGCTCGACCGGCACCTCGCCCTCGGGCGTGCGGATCAGCGTGCCCGCGACAAAGCAGGGGATCGTGTCCACCGTCACGATCCCGACCGTCGAATCCCCGGTCGAGCTCGTCAGCGTGTAGGTAAAGTTCACCTCGTCGGCGTCGGCGTCGGTAATGATCGTCAGCGTGCCGTCGGCGTTCAGCCGCACCTGGTCGCCGCTCGCCAGCGTGATCGTCTGCCCGACCGAAATGGCGATCCCGTTGATATGGGTGATCGTCAGGGTTCCGCCGGTCGTGTTCACGTCATTGCCGAGAACGTTCAGCGTCTTGGTCTGGCCGACATACATCGTGGTGTCGTCATGCACCGCAACCAGCGTCGTCTGGCCCGAGTTTCCGGCAATCAGCAGGTTCGAGTCGTAGCGCGCATCCACCACGTCGGCGATGCCGATCCGGATCGAGTTCACCACCCCCGCAATCACCGGAATGTTCAGCGACAGTGTGATCGTGAAGCCGTCCATCTCGGTGTTGTAGGCGTCGTTGGTATTGCTCACGAGCAGGTTGGACGAGGCCGCCGAAGCCAGGTTGTTCACCCCCGCCACGTCATTGCCGACGCCCAGCGGCACCAGCGATCCGTTGATCCAGACGCCGAAGACGTCGTTGAACTGCGAACTCGAATACTCCGGGAATTCGTCAGACGAGAACACGAACTTCATCGTCAGCATGTTGCCCGTGGGAATGAAGTCCACGTCCAGGATCGCCGCGTCGTAGGTCGTGGCCCCGGCCAGCGCGTTCAGCTGCGCATTGCCGTTCGGGCCGCTCGTGTCGGTCGAGGTCTGGGTCGACCGGTTCGGGTCGCCGTTCGACTGGGTAAAGCTTGCCGCCTGCCCGGTCGACAGGATCACGCCGGTATCGCCCGGCACAACCCCGGGCGACAGGGCGTTGCCATTGGCATAGGTCGCGCTCGACCGGTTGTCCCCGGTGTAGGACGCGCCCACCACCGTGACCCCGTTGCCAAAGATCGCATCGGCCATCTGCAGCGCAGTGGCATTAGTATTGTACGTAAGCTCGGCGCCTGTCGCCATGCCTGCCTCCGGTTTCCCGTAGGCCAGCGCAAACGCAGGCACTGGGGCGTTCACTGCCCCGGTTGCTCGATTGCCTGCTCGTCGGGGTGACGTTGCACCCCCAGTCTGCCCTGCCTCGGGACCTTGTGTTTTGGCCGGACTATGGCACGGGTTGTGGATAAGTTAAGGATGTTTCAACCTATCGGGGTGCCACCCCGCGCAATCGGTTGCAGCGCTGCAACAAGCGCCGCCGTTGAAGCCGCCCGCCAAAGCCGCTAACCCTCGCCCGACCAGAGGTGCCCCTTGCCGCAAAACGCCCCGATCCCCGATCCCGTCGCCCTTACCGCCGACCTGATCCGCTGCGCCAGCGTGACACCCGCCGAAGGCGGCGCGCTGACCCTGCTGCAAGGCCTGCTCGAGGCCGCGGGCTTTGCCTGCACCCGCGTCGACCGGGGCGGCGTGCCGAACCTCTTCGCGCGCTGGGGCCGGTCGGGCGCAAACCGCACCTTCGGCTTCAACGGCCATACCGACGTCGTCCCGGTGGGCGACCGCGCCGCCTGGACCCGCGACCCCTTCGGCGGCGAGATCGTCGACGGCTGGCTCTGGGGTCGCGGCGCCACCGACATGAAATCGGGCGTCGCGGCCTTCGTCTCTGCCGCCATCCGCTTCGTCACCGAAACGCCCCCCGACGGCGCGGTGATCCTGACCATCACCGGCGACGAGGAAGGCCCCGGCAAGGACGGCACCGTGGCGCTGCTCGACTGGATGAAGGCGCAGGGCGAGGCGATGTCGGTCTGCCTCGTCGGCGAACCCACCTGCCCCGAGGCACTGGGCGACATGATGAAGATCGGCCGCCGCGGCTCGCTCACCGCGCGCTTCGCCGCGACGGGCGTGCAGGGCCATTCGGCCTACCCGCACCGGGCAAGGAACCCCCTGCACGCGCTGGTCCGGCTGATGGACCGGCTGGCCAGCCACAGCCTCGACACCGGCACCGACCACTTCGACGCCTCGACGCTGGCCGTCACCACGATCGACACCGGCAACACCGCCTCGAACGTCATCCCCGCCCGTGCCACGGCGACCGTCAACATCCGCTTCAACGACGCCCACACGGGC
>JBJOQI010000185.1:0-4706 GCA_046050045.1 Pseudomonadota bacterium
GCCCGCGCCTGAAACCCGGCGCCGAAAGCTGGACGTTGGACGGCAAGCTTTGTGGCCCGGCCTTTCCGGGCCTGACCGAGGCCGAGCTTGCGGCAGGCTACACCTTCGTCACGCTCTGGCCCTCGGTCTACATCGTCGCCCATGCCGACTATGTGCGGTCGGTCCGCATCCGGCCGCTCGGGCCCGAACGCACCCTGCTGACCGCTGAATGGCACTTCCCCGCCGCCACATTGTCTCAGCCCGGTTTTGATCCTGCCGCCGTTGCCGCCTTTGCCAAGATCGTCCTGCAGCAAGACGGGGACGCCGCCGAGATGAACCAGGCGGGCATCCGCTCCCCTGCCTTCACCGCCGGTCGCCTGATGCCCGAGGAATACGAGATCCACCGTTTCCACACCTGGCTTCGTGAGCAGATGGAGGCCGCACCATGAACGAGTTTCCGCTTGTCACCCTTCCCGTCCCGAACGACTGGGACAGGTCCGGCCTTCCCGCCTGGACCTACCATTCCCCGGCCCTGTTCGCGCTCGAACGCCGGCACGTCTTCCTGACCCACTGGCAGGTCGTCGGCCACCGGTCCGACATCCCCGACCCCGGCGACTGGCTCAGCTTCGACCTCCTGGGCGAACGTGCCGTCGTCATTCGCGGGCAGGACGGCGGGGTCCGCGCCTTTCACAACATCTGCCGCCATCGCGGCGCCCGCGTCGTGGACGGCGGGCAGGGCAATTGCCGGGGCTCGATCGTCTGCCCCTTTCACGGCTGGGTCTACAACCTCGACGGCACCCTGCGCGGCGCGGCCCGGCCCTCGACCTTCGGCGAGTTCGACCGCGCCGCCTTCGGCCTGAAGCCGATCGAGCTGGACCAGTTCCACGGCTTCCTCTTCATCCGGTTCGCGCCCGGCCCCCAGCCCGGTCTGGCCGAGCTTCTCAGGCCCTTTGACGCCGACTTCGCCGCCTACCGGACGGACTGGATCATCCCTGGGTCTTCCGCAACCTGGCACACCGACCTTCCGGTGAACTGGAAGTCGACGCGCGATGTCGACAACGAGGGCTATCACGTCCCGCTTGCCCACCCGGCACTGCAGGACCTGTACGGACGCGACTACCGCGACCTCTATCTGGATCAGGGGCTGACCGCCTCGGTCGGATTTTTCGGCGACGCGCCGGGGCGGCGCTGGTCGGTTCGCAACTATGTGCGCCACGCGCCCGTGCAGGACTGGCTGCCGCCGCACCTGCGCCGGTCCTGGACCTATTACGGGCTGTTTCCGAACATCGTCTTCACCTTCACGCCCGAAGCGATCCAGTTCTACCACGACCTGCCGGTCTCGCCTGGCGTTACGCGGCTAACCGGCCGGACCTATCGCCACCCCGGCGAGGATCGTGCCCAGCGCCTTGCGCGTTATCTTGCGGCCCGCATCGACCGCGACACCTCGGCCGAGGATCAGCAGCTGTCGATCTGGTCGAACGAGTCGATGCTGTCGTCGTCCTTCGAAGGCTTCCACCTGTCCGACCTCGAATACGGACTGCGCCGCCACCACGACCAGCTGCGGGCACTCTTGCCGGTCATGACCCTGCGTGACCCGCCGGCCGAGGCCGGGATGTCCGACCTGAACGACAAAATGAGTTGCCAGACGTCCGCTGGGGCGGACAAACTCTGAACCACAAAGGCAGGGGGAAAATCTGCCACAACACGGGGAGCCTGAAATGAACCTGAAGCGCCGCTCGGCGCTGGCCCTGATGGGCAGCGCCCTTGCCACACCCTACGTGCGACCGTCCTGGGCCCAGGCCGGCACGGTCAATGTCTACAACTGGTCGGACTACATCGGGGAAACGACCGTCGCCGATTTCGAGGCCGAGACCGGCATCGGCGTCGTCTATGACCTCTATGCCAGCGCCGAGGAAATGCAGGCCAAGATGCTGGCGGGATCGACCGGCTACGACGCCGTTGTCATGGCCGGCCTGTCGCTTCCGCAATTCATCACCGCCGGGATCTACGACAAGCTCGACCGCAGCAAGCTGACCGGCTGGGGCAACCTCGACCCCGAGATCCTGCGGGTCGTCGAAGGCTATGACCCCGGCAACCTTTATGGCGTGCCCTACATGTGGGGGTCGGTCGGCTTTACCTTCAACCTCGACATGATCAAGGAACGCCTGCCCGACGCCGACCTTGAAAGCCTCGACACGATCTTCAAACCCGAGAACGCCGAAAAGCTTGCCGACTGCGGCCTGTCGATCCTCGACAGCCCGACCGACATCGGCTTCATGGTGCTGAGTTATCTAGGCATCGACCCCGGCACGGCCGGACCCGAGGAATACCGCAAGATGGCCGATGTCTTTGCCGGTATCCGCCCCAATATCGCGACCTTCGATAACTCGAACTACCTGACGGCCATCCCGAACGGCGAGCTTTGCGCCGTCAACAGCTGGTCGGGCGACTACGGCGTGGCCAAGGCCCGCGCGGCCGAAGCCGGGATCGAGATGAACCTTGCCTATTACGTGCCCAAGACCGGCGCACCGGCGTGGTTCGACATGCTCTGCATTCCGGCGGACGCCCCGAACAAGGAAAACGCCTACAGGTTCATCGACTACCTGCTGCGCCCCGAGGTCATCGCGGCCTGCACGAACTACATCGGCTATGCGAACGCCAACAAGGCAGCGACGCCCTACCTTGATCCCGCCATCGCGGCCGATCCCGCGGTCTATCCGGACGAGGAGACGCTCGGGCGCATGTACACCACCCAGCCGCAAACCGAGGAACAGGACCGCGAGATCACGCGGATCTGGGCCGAGATAAAGGCGGGCTGAATTGTCCGACGCTTTTCTGCAGATCGAAGGTGTCTCGAAGTTCTTCGGCACCTTCCCCGCCGTGCAGAACGTCTCGCTGTCCATCGGCAAGGGCGAGATCTTCGCCCTTCTCGGCGGGTCGGGTTGTGGCAAGACGACCCTTCTGCGGATGCTCGCGGGGTTCGAGGTGCCAAGTACCGGGCGCATCATCCTCGATGGTCAGAATCTGACGGGCGTTCCCCCTTGGGAGCGCCCGATCCACATGATGTTCCAGAGCTACGCGCTGTTCCCGCACATGACGGTCGCGCAGAACATCGAATACGGGCTCAAGCACGACCGCATGTCCCGGACGGACCGCGCGGCGCGGGTGCAGGAGATGCTGGATCTGGTCCAGCTTGCACCCTTTGCGACGCGGCGACCGAACCAGATCTCGGGCGGGCAGCGGCAGCGCGTCGCGCTGGCCCGCGCGCTGGCGCGCCAGCCCAAGCTCTTGCTGCTCGACGAACCGCTCGCGGCGCTGGACAAGAAGCTGCGCGAACACACGCAGTTCGAGCTCATGGCCGTTCAGGAACGCACCGGCGTGACCTTCATCGTCGTGACCCATGACCAGGAAGAGGCGATGACCCTCGCCGACCGGATGGCGGTGATGGACAAGGGCAGCGTCATGCAGGTCGGCACGCCGTCCGAGGTCTATGAACACCCGGCCTCGCGCTTCGTGGCCAACTTCATCGGCTCGGTCAGCCTGTTCGAGGCTCGGGTCACGGCCATGACCGAGACCGAGGCGACCCTGGACGTCCCCGACTTCGGCGGCCAGATCGTCGCCGCAACGCAACCCGGCCTGACGATCGGACAGGCCATCGCCATCGCCGTGCGACCCGAGAAGATCTTCCTCGACCGCACGCGTCCGGGCGCGCGGAACGCCTTCCCCGGCAAGATCAAGGAGACCTGGCCTACTTCGGCAAGGACAGCCTCTACCGCGTCGTCCTGCCCGGCGGCACGCTGATCAATGTCCATGCCGTCAACAGCCGCCGCGACGGCGCCGCCGCCCCGGACTGGTATGACGATGTCTGGCTGTCCTTCGAGCCGCCCTCCGTCGTCCTTCTGCCGGAGTAGCCAGCTTGCAGCAGTCGCGTTCCTCCAGGCTGTCGCGGTGGTTCGACCATGTGGGCATGAGCCGGCTGATCATCGGGCTGCCCTATGTCTGGCTTGTCGTGCTGTTCCTCTTGCCCTTCCTGATTGTCATTGCGATGAGCGTGGCGACACGCACGCCCACCGCGCCGCCCTTCGGCTATGGCGGCGAGAACCCGATCCTGAACTTCGAGGGCTATGGCCGTCTCTTCACCGACGACCTCTATGTCCGCGCTTTCGTGACCTCCGGCCTGAACGCGGCCTTCGCGACCATCCTCTGCCTGCTGCTCGGCTATCCGATGGCGCTGGCGCTGACGCGGGTGTCGCGCGGCTGGCGCAACATCCTGATCATGCTGGTGATCCTGCCCTTCTGGACCTCGTTCCTGCTGCGCGTCTACGCCTGGATGGGGCTGATGGGAAAGAACAGCTGGTTCAATTCCCTTGTCACCGGCCTCTGGAACCGGATTGCCCCGGAGAACTGGGAAGTCGCCTTCCTGCCGATGATGCACTCGAATTTCGCGGTCGTGCTGGTGATGGTCTATACCTACCTGCCCTTCATGATCCTGCCGCTCTATGCCAGCCTGGAACGGCTCGACCCGACGCTGGACGAGGCCGCGATGGACCTTGGTTCACGGCCCTGGCAGGTCTTCCTCGACGTCACGCTGCCGCAGTCGGTTGCAGGCATCATTGCAGGCTCGCTTCTGGTCTTCATCCCCGCCGCAGGAGAACTCGTGATCCCCACGCTGGTCGGCGACGCCGCAAGCCCGATGATCGGGCGCGTGATCTCGGACGAATTCGCCT
>JBJOQI010000186.1:0-8989 GCA_046050045.1 Pseudomonadota bacterium
GCCACGGGCGAGCGGTTGTGGAACACCACCTCCATCCCGAAGCCGAAATGCGCGCGCCGGGCAATGGCCTTGCCAATGCGGCCCATGCCGACGATGCCAATGGTCTTGCCGGTCAGGTGCAGGCCCAGCATCTGGGTCGGGTGCCAGCCCTGCCACCGGCCGGACCGGACCAGCCTTTCACCTTCGGACGCACGACGGGCGGACATCAGCATCAGCGTCAGCGCGATGTCCGCAGTCGCGTCGGTGACCGCGCCGGGGGTGTTTGTCACGGCGATGCCGGCGGCCTTCGCGGCCACGGCGTCGATGTGGTTGTACCCCACGCCGAAGTTGGCAAGCAGCCGGCAACGGGGCGACGGCACCGTCGCGAAGATTTCGGCGCGGTAAAGATCGCCCAATGTCGGCAGCACTGCGTCGAAGTCGCGCAGCGAGGCGACCATGTCATCGCGCGACATGGCGTCGGTGCGGTCACGCCAGGTCACGTCGAAGCGCGCGCGGGCGGCGTCGATCACGCTGTCGGGCAGGACGCGGGTTATCAGCAGCTTCATCAGAACATCCGCCCGCCAAGGGGCACGTCATGGCCCGGGCCGATCAGCACGACCTCGCCATCGGCGTCCGGCACGCCGAGCGTCAGCACCTCGGACATGAAGGGGCCGATCTGGCGGGGCGGAAAGTTGACGACCGCCAGAACCTGCCGCCCGACCAGCGCCTCGGGCGTATAGTGCCGGGTGATCTGGGCCGAGGATTTCCTGACCCCGATCTCGTCGCCGAAGTCGATGGTCAGCCTTAAGGCAGGCTTGCGCGCCTGCGGGAAGGGTTCCGCGGTCACGATCCGGCCCAGGCGGATGTCGACCTTCATGAAGTCGTCGAAGCTGATCGTCATTTCTGCCCAAGCTCCCGTCCGCGGTCGGCGGCGGCCTTGACGGCGCGTTTCAGCAGCGCCGGGAAGCCCGACGCCTCGTCCATCAGCACGCCCAGCGCGGCCGCCGTGGTGCCCCCCGGAGAGGTCACGTTTACCCGCAATTGCGCCGGCGTCTCAGCCGCGGCCTCGGCCAGCGCCCCGGCCCCGGCCACCGTGGCGCGGGCAAGTCGCATCGAGAGGTCTGCGGGCAACCCCTCGGCCTCGCCCGCTGCTGCCAGGGTTTCGATCAGGTGGAAGACATAGGCCGGGCCGGACCCGGACACGGCGGTGACGGCGTCCATCTGGTGCTCGCCCTGCAGCCGCACCACCTGCCCCACGGCGGAAAGCAGCGCCTCGGCAAGGCCAAGGTGCGCCTCGGTTGTTTGCGCATTGCCGGTGATCGCGGTGATCCCGCGCCCCACAGCGGCCGGCGTGTTGGGCATTGCGCGGATGATCGGGGTGCCGGGTCCGAAGACCTGTTGGAAGCTCGCGATTGTGGTGCCTGCGGCAATCGACAACACCAGCGTGCCGCCCCCGCCCATCGCGGCGATGGCGGGCAGGGCCGCGCCCATCATCTGCGGCTTGACCGCGATCAGCACGATGGCGGGGCTGGCGGGCAGGGCCGTGTTCAGGTGCACGCCCGTGGCCTTCAGCCAGTCTGACGGATTGGGTTCGATCACCCAGACGCTGGCAGCCGGAAGGCCGCGCTTCAGCCAGCCTTCCAGCATGGCCGAGCCCATCTTGCCGCAACCCAGAAGCACAAGGCCGCGCGGGCCAACCTCGCCGAATTCCATCACACCCTCCGTTCGTCGGAGGGGCAGGTTATGCGCGCCCGTAAGCCTCGGCAATGGCGACATTCATCGCCTTCTCGGGGCTGTCGTCACCCCAGGCGACCAGCTGGAACGCCGGATAGAAACGTTCGGCCGACATCACCGCCTGGCCGATCATGCGGTCGATCTGTTCGGGGCTGGCGATCTGGCCGCCCGACAGCATCAGGCCATAGCGCCAGACCATCAGCTTCTGCTCGCGCCAATAGGTGAAGCCGCCGGTCCAGACCATGTCGTTCACGCGGTTCAGCGTTTCGTAGAGCGCGGGGATCTTGTCCTCGGGCGGGTCCATCTCGAAGGTGCAGATCAGCCGAAGCGTCTCGTCATAGCCCGACCAGGCGAGCGTGATCGAATAGGTGCGCCACTGTCCCTCGACCGCCATGGCGATCTGGTCGTCGGTCACCCGGTCGAAGTCCCAGTCATGGGTCTCGGCAAGCGTCTCGACGATGTCGATGGGGTGCAGATCCTCAGAGCTGAGGAAATCCTCGGAAAGTGACATGCCCGGCCTCTGTTTCTTGGCCTTTGGCGCGCGTCAACCCACCAAAGGCTGGGTGCCCTAACAAGGGTCGGCGTTTGCCTGACACCGCCCTTACTAGATATGGTGGGCTGAAAGAAAAAGCCTGTAAAGGAAATTCTTGTAAAACTTCTGTGGAAAACCCGTTCCATGCCGGGGCCGCCCAAGGTCAGGGCGAATTGGGATCAGCCCTTGGGCTGGCGCATCAGCATCGAGGCGAAGATCAGCCCCGCGCCCGCAATCGCAAGGCCGAGCGACCCCCAGTAGGCCCCTGCCCCCATCCCGGTCACCATCCGCCCGAAGACCAGGATCGCGATGACAGACGCGCCCTGCTGCAGCACGGTGAAAGCCCCTTGCGCCTCGGCCGCGATGTCCTCGGCCGTCCAGTTGGCGATGAAGCGCATCGCGCCAAGGAAGCCTACGGTGAAGGTCAGCCCGTGCAGGCATTGCAGCACGATCAGCCAGCCGATCCCCGGCTCCAGCGCCATGCCGATCCAGCGCAGGGCCGCAGCCAGGGCAGAGATCAGCATCAGCCCCCGCGCCGACATGCGCAGCGGCAGGTAGGCGAAGGCAAAAAAGACCACCGCCTCGGACACGGCACCCAGGCCGATCAGGTTGCCGATGGTTTCGGGGGCAATGCCCTGACGCGCCCACAAGAGCCCCTGGAAGGCGTTGAGAGAGGCCAGCGTGCCATAGATCGCGGCCCAGCCGACGAGCGGCATCAGGAACCAGGGACGAAGGACGGCCGACAGGTGCGTTGCCGCCTTCGAGGGCGGGGCACGGCGCGCCTCGTCCTCGGTCGCGCGCAGCTGCGGCAGGCCGAAGGCCGCGATCCCGCGCAGAAGGCCAAGCGCGATGAACAGAGGCAGGAACGCCGCAGGGCCCCAGACCCCGAGGGCCCAGGCCGTCAGGAAGATGCCGACCGTAAAGCCGATGGTGCCCCAGGCACGCATCCCGGCATAGCTTGTGCCCCGACGCAGCGCGACCCGCATCGAGGCGGCCTCGGTCACCGGGGCGACAAGCGACTGTGACAGATAGCTTGCCGTCCAGACGAGCAGCACGGCGACGAAGCCATCGGCCCAGATCAGGCCGAAGGGCACCAGCGCCGACAGCACCGAGCCCGCGACGATCACCTGCCGCCAGTCGCGGGCACGGTCAGCGACACGGCCAACCACAAGGTTCAGCACCATCAACAGGAAGAAGGGCGCGGCGTTGATGACGCCGATCTGTTCGGAGCTGAAGCCCTTCTGTTCGAACCACGGGCCAAGATAGGTCGTGGCCGTGCCCATCGAGAGCCAGAGCGTCGCGTAAAAGGCCGAGATGCGCAGTTCGGGCGAAAGCCGGCTCAGGGGCAGGGCAAGAGGCATGTCCGGAAGGCCCCCGATGGCCGGAATTGGCACTGGTCGGGCCGCGCCCCTGTATCGGGCCGCGCCGTGCGGCCCGCAAGGGCCAAACGCCGGGGGACGTGATTATTCCTTGGTCTTGCGGGCTGGGTTGGCGGCGGCCTCCAGCGCCTCAAGCCGCGCCTTCAGCGCCTCGTTTTCCTCGCGCGCCTTCTGGGCCATGGCGCGCACCGCATCGAATTCCTCGCGCGTCACGAAATCGCGGTCGGCCATCCAGCGGTCGATGAATCCCTTCATTGCCGTCTCGGCCTCGGTCTTGGCACCCTGGGCCACGCCCATGGCGTTGGTCATCAGCTTCGAGAGATCGTCGAAGAACTTGTTGCCGGGCTGCATGGTCGGACCTCCTGAAGGACGCCCCCTATATGGTTTGCGATTGCGCGAAGCTCAAGGTTGACTTCGCCGCACCCCTTTGCTGTCTGGCACCATGTTCGCCACGATCCCCTTTCCCGACATCGGGCCCGATCTCATCACCATTCCGCTCTTCGGGCAGGAGTTCAGGCTGCGCTGGTATGCGCTGGCCTATCTGGTCGGGCTGGTCGCCGGATGGCGGATCGTGGTGGCGCTGATGCGGCGGCCCGGCCTCTGGCCGCAGGACCGCGCGCCGATGGAGCCGAAGCTTGTCGAGGACCTGCTGACCTGGGTGATCCTCGGCGTGGTGATCGGCGGACGCCTTGGCTTCGTACTGTTCTACCAGCCGAGCTACTACATGACCAATCCGGCCGAGATCCTGAAAGTCTGGCAAGGCGGCATGTCCTTTCACGGCGGCTTCCTCGGCACTGTCGTTGCGGGGCTGTGGTTCTGCCGCCGGAACGGGATCGCGCCGCTGTCGGCGGGCGATGCCTTTGCCCTTGCCGCGCCGCTGGGGCTGCTGCTCGGGCGGCTTGCGAATTTCGTCAACGCCGAGCTCTGGGGCCGCCCCACCACCTTGCCCTGGGGCGTTATCTTTCCGGGCGCCGCGGCGCAGGATTGCCCTGGCATCGCCCCGGGCCTTTGCGCCCGCCACCCGAGCCAGCTTTACGAGGCTGGGCTGGAGGGCCTTGTTCTGGGGCTGGTGCTGGTTCTCATGGTCCGGGCGGGCGCGCTCAAGGCGCCGGGCAGGGTGATGGGCGTGTTCCTGACGGGCTATGGGCTGGCGCGTGTGGTGGTCGAGTTCTTCCGGCAGGCGGATGCGCAGTACATTACTCCGGACAATCCCCTGGGCCATGTGATCGGCGGCGCGACCTTCGGCCTGTCGATGGGCCAGCTTCTGTCACTGCCGATGGTTCTGGCGGGGCTGTTCTTCCTGATCCGGTCGCGCAGGGCGGGATGACGCCGCTCGGCCGGATCATTGCCGCCCGGATTTCCCGCGAAGGGCCGATCGGCATCGCAGACTACATGGCGGAATGCCTGTTGCACCCCACGCTTGGCTATTACACCACCCGCGATCCGTTCGGCGCGGGCGGAGACTTCACGACCGCCCCCGAAATCAGCCAGATGTTCGGCGAGATGATCGGGCTGTGCCTCGTACAGGCCTGGGCCGATCAGGGCCAACCCGACGCATTGGTGCTGGCCGAGATCGGACCAGGCCGGGGCACCTTGATGGCCGACATCCTGCGCACGATCCGCGCGGTGCCCGAGATGGCCGCCGCCGTCGAGATACACCTCATCGAAGCATCACCCGGCCTTCGCACGCGACAGGCCGAAGCGTTGAAGGGTCACGCCCCCACCTGGCACGACCGGATCACCGACCTGCCCGAGGGGCCGCTGTACCTTGTCGCCAACGAGTTCTTCGATGCCCTGCCGATCCGGCAGTTCGTCCGGTCGGGCCCGGGCTGGCGCGAGCGTCAGGTGGGGTTGGCCGACGGCACGCTGGTCTTCGGACTTGGCCCCATTGCGCCAGTCGCGCCACTTGAAGCGCGGTTGGCCGACACACGCGAAGGCGAGGTGGTCGAGTATTGCCCTGCCCTGCCCGGCATCGCGGGGGAAATCGCGGGGCGGATCGCCGCGCATGGCGGGGTGGCCGTCGCCATCGACTATGGCGGCTGGCATTCCCGCGGCGACACCCTTCAGGCCTTGACCGGACACCGGATGGTCGATCCGCTTGCCGCGCCGGGCGAGGCCGACCTGACCGCCCATGTCGATTTCGAGGCGTTGGCAGCGGCCTTCGGATCGGGCGGCGCCGCAGTGTCGGCGATGACGCCCCAGGGCGTGTTTCTGGAACGCCTTGGCATCACGCTGCGGGCGCAGGCGCTTGCCGCGCGCCTGACGGGGGCGGCGCTTTCCGCCCATGTCGCGGCGCATCGGCGCTTGACCCACCCCGATGAAATGGGCCACCTCTTCAAGGTAATCGCCTGCCATCCCACCGGCGCGCCACCGCCGCCCGGACTAGAGCCCTGATGCCCCACACGATGGAAATCCTGACCCACGAAGGACTGGCACCGATCCGGCACGGCTTCTTCACGCGCAAGGGCGGGGCTTCCTCGGGGATATTCCAGGGCCTGAACTGCGGTACCGGATCGACCGACCAGAGCGAGGCGGTCAGCCTGAACCGCACCCGCGTCGCCGAGGCGATGGAGGTTGCGCCGGACCGTCTGCTCGGGGTCCATCAGGTCCACTCGCCGGATGTCGTGACCGTGACGGGACCGCACCTGGGCGGCCCTCGTGCCGATGCCCTGGTCACACGTCTGCCCGGTCTCGCCCTGTCGGTCCTGACGGCCGATTGCCAGCCGGTGCTTTTTGCCGACCCGGAGGCCGGGGTGATCGGCGCGGCCCACGCCGGCTGGCGCGGCGCGCTGTCCGGTGTTCTGGAAAACACCCTTCACGCGATGGAACATCTCGGGGCCGACCGCGGGCGCATCACCGCCATCATCGGCCCGACGATCAGCCAGCGCGCCTACGAGGTCGGACCCGAGTTCATGGATGCCTTTCTGGCCGAAGATGCCGGATATGACCGCTTCTTCGCCGGCGGCAACGGCGACCGTGTGCAATTCGACCTTCCCGGATTCAGCCTGCACCGCCTGCGAGAGGCCGGCGTCGGTCGCGCCGAATGGACAGGGCACTGTACCTATTCCGATGCCGCGCGATTCTACTCCTACCGGCGGACGGTCCACCGCCGCGAAGCCGACTACGGCAGACTGATCTCGACCATCCGCCTGTGAGGCGACTTCCATCGTAGCGGAATTTCTAATTATTTTCATACAGTTACAACATACCCCGGGCCACGCGGCGAAATACGCGGTGGCGGCCATAACCTTGCCGCATTCATCCGTGAACAATGCCCCTAACGCTCCGGGATAGGAGCGGCTCAGGAAACGACACCGAGGCAGGTGAACATCATGAAGGCCAAGAACCGGTGGCTGAAGGCCATCCTCGAGGAATCCGTGAAACCGGGCGTGGACCTGCCCTGGACCGGCAAGCGCAACAGCTTCGCGCGTCTGGCCTCGCCTGCCCCCGCGCTGCAGGCGCGACGGCTGCGAATTCCCCTGACCTTGCTGCGGCATCCGCGCGGCTGATTCTCTTCAAACCGCCCGGAAATGGGGCGCTGAATGCCGGATTTGGGCATTCCTGCGGCCCCATGTTCCGTCCTGATGGACAGTCATCATGCCGTCATCCGGATTACCTATTTACGTTCCGTCAATCATCTATCCTCTTTGACAAATCGCCCCGAACCGGCCAATTGTCGCCGTGTCAGCTTGCGCCGGGTGGGGGCTCTGCAGGTGTGACGGATCGAAGGTTTGTAAATGTCGTATCCTCACCAGTCCCCGGCGAGTATCGCCGCCATGAACCGCCAGCGATTCCCTGCGACGGTTCCGTCCGATTCCCGCCCGAAACGCCCGACCATTACCCGCCGCTACGAGGTGACATGGCTCGACCGCAACGGCGATATCCAGGTCTCGACCCGTCTCGCTCCGGCGACGCCGACCTTCGAGGAAGCCTTCTCGGCTTTCGCGCGCGGCACTCTCATCCAGACCGATGCGGGGCTGATGGCCGTTGACGACCTTGTCCCCGGCCAGATGATCATGACTGCCGAAGGGCGCGCCGAACGGCTGGTCTGGGTCGGATCGATGACGATCTACCCGGCCTCTGCAGTGCCCGAACTTGCGCCAACCGCCCTGACCCGCATCACCGGCGACAGCTTCGGCGAGGGCCGCCCGATGCCCGATCTGCTGCTGGGACCCCATGCGCGCATCCTGCTCCGCGATCCGCGCGTGAAGTCGGTAGTCGAAGAGGCCGAGGCGGCCTATGCACCCGCCCGCGCCTTCGTCGACGGCGACATGGTGATCGCGGTGCAGCCTGCTGCGCCGATGCCGGTCTACCACATCATGCTGGAACGCCAGGGCACGATCCGCGCTGCGGGCATCGAAGTGGAAAGCTACCACCCCGGCCCGTCTTTCGGCGAGCTGATCGACCCGCAGCTGTCGGGCCTGTTCCTCGCGCTTTTCCCGCAGGTGCAGTCCTTCGCGGACTTCGGGCCCATCGCCAATCCGCGCATCACACTGGCCGAGGCCGAGCGTATCCTTCACGGTTGATCGGCGGACCGGTTCGCGATTGCGGCGGGGCGTTCAGGCGCCCCGCGCGATGCGCTCTTCCATCACGTCGAAAGGCACGCCCGGCTGGTCCTTGGCGCAGCGGATCACAAGGCTGGTCTTGACGCTGGCCACATTCGGCGCGCGCAGCAGCCCTTCGGTTAGGAAGGACTGGAACGACGACAGGTCGGGGGCCACGCATTTCAGGATGAAGTCGATCTCGCCGTTGAGCATGTGGCACTCGCGCACAAGCGGCCAGTCACGGCAGCGTTGTTCAAAGGCCGAAAGGTCGGCCTCGGCCTGGCTGTTCAGCCCGACCATGGCAAAGACCTGCACCTCGAACCCCAGCTCGCGCGGGTTCACGTCGGCATGGTAGCCGCGGATGTAGCCCGCCTCTTCCAGCGTGCGCACACGGCGCAGGCAGGGCGGGGCCGAAATGCCCACACGGCGGGCCAGCTCGACGTTCGTCATGCGCCCGTCAGCCTGCAGCTCGGCAAGAATTTGGCGGTCGATTTCATCAAGCTTGTTGGCAGCCATGCGCGTTTCCCCGCCTTGTTTTTTCGGGAATGTATCGGGAAGCCCCGCCCTGCGCAATAAAGTTTCACGAATGCGCAATTTTCCGAAGCGGACCGGCCATGTGCCGGACAGGGGTTCCGCTTGCCCCCCTGCAGGATTATATCGGCCGGGACAAAGCCATCGGGGGCGATCATGGGCGACACGCGGCACACTTCCGTTCTGATCATCGGGTCCGGCCCGGCGGGCTATACCGCCGCGGTCTACGCCAGCCGCGCGATGCTGAACCCGATCCTCGTGCAGGGCATCCAGCCCGGCGGGCAGCTGAC
>JBJOQI010000187.1:0-4107 GCA_046050045.1 Pseudomonadota bacterium
CGTCGTAGGGATCGGGTTCGGCATCGGGCGCAAAGCGCAGCACCATGGCGCGGAACAGCCGCTCGGGCACGCCGAAGATGCGCGCGACCTCGGCCAGGAAGGCGTCTTCGTTGGGGTGAAAATCCTCGTCGGCAACGGACACGTAGATCAGGCCTTCCAGGATGTCGGTCAGCGTCGGGTGCCCCGTCCCGAACATCGCCGCGATCTTGCGGGCATAGGCGTCAAAGCCCGCCACATCCTGCCGCGCCAGGTTGAAGACGCGCGCCGCCTCGGCCTCGTCTTCCGTGGCTATGGTGAAGACCTCGCGAAAGGCCGAGACCTCGTCGCGCGTCACCTGCCCGTCGGCCTTGGCCATCTTCGCGCCCAGCGCGATGACGGCGATGGTAAAGGCGATGGACTGTTCCGGCGGCGTGCGCAGGCGATCAAACACCGCCGACAGCCCTTCGCCCTTGGCAAGGGCCGAGAGCGCCTCGGCAATGCGGGTCCAGATCGACATGGCGCGACCCTAAAGGCAGATCGCGCGCGGCGTCAGGGGGAAATCGGGGGTCACAGAACCTTCACCATGAAGACGGCATCGAGCCAGCGGCCGAACTTGCGCCCGACCTCGCGCAGGGTGCCCTGGGTTTCGTAGCCGCAGGCCGCGTGAAAGGCGACGCCGGCCGGATTCTCGGCCGAGACGACGGCCACCATCGTATGCGCGCCGCGCTCGCGGGCATGGGTCTCGACCGCCTGCATCAGCGCGCGCCCCACCCCCCGGCCCCAGGCCTCGGGCGCAAGGATGATCGAATGCTCCATCGAGGTGACATAGCCGTTGCCACCGCGGAACTGGGCGTAGGTGGCAAAACCGGCGACGCGGCCATCCACCTCGGCCACGAAGAACTCGTAGCCTGCTGCGCGGCGGTCGGCGACAAGCTTTGCCACCGCCGCGGGCGGGCGTTCGTCCGACGCGAAGGTGACCGTAGTGTCGCGGATCACCGGGGCCCAGACTTCGGAAATCGGGCCGTGGTCGCGGTCTTCGGCGGGGCGGATGTTCATTCAAGCCACCTTTCGCCCGCAGGCGTGGACAGAAGCGCGCGCAGCCGGGCCGCGCCGGGCAGGATCGTGATGCGGCGGTCAGCCAGGGGCAGCGCCCGGGCAAGGGCGGCGGCCTGCGGGTGATGCAGTTCCAGCGCCCGCAGCCGGCAGCCCCGGTCGGGCAGCGCCGTCGCCGGATGCGCCGTGCCCTGCCATTCGATCAGCGCGGGAAAACAGTCGTCGAAGGGCAGCCTGCCGTCCGCCGTCACGCCAAAGCGCCAGCGATAGTCGCCCCGCGCCAGATCGACGGGGCTGCCCGCGCCGGGCGGGGCCGCGGCAAGCGACGCGGCCAGATCGTCGGTCCGGGCGATCCAGTTGGTCAAGCGCGGCGGCCCGGAAAACCCGTCCAGCCGGAACCAGCGCGGCTGGCCGGGCGGCGCCGCCTCGGGGTCGATGGCGATGACCTCGAGGTATTCCTCGGGCCCGAGCGACAGCAGGCGATTGTGCGTGCCCATGTGCGGGTGGCGTCCGCCCGGCTCGAGCGGAACGCCGAGCAGCGCCGACAGCCCGTCGGCCCCCGCGTCGAGCGTCTCGGCCGACACCGCGATATGATCGAGCCTTGCCATCTGCCGCCCCGTTTCCGCGGTCGCATCCTAGAAAGGGCGACGGGGGCCGCAAGGGCGAAAAGCGGCGCGAAACGGTTGAAATTGACACCACAGGCCCCACGTGGAAAACGCATACACCGGCACGGGGACAGAACACCGATGATCTTCTCGCATCTGGAACGGCTTCTGAAGCACGACGCGGCGGGGGGCGTGCTGCTGATGGTGTCGGCGCTGCTGGCGCTTTTTGTCGCGAACTCGCACCTCGCGGGCTACTACGACGCGCTGCTGACGACGAAACTTTCGGTGCTGATCGACGGCGCGGGGCTGTCGAAGCCGCTGATCCTGTGGATCAACGACGGGCTGATGGCGCTGTTCTTCTTCCTGATCGGGCTGGAACTCAAGCGCGAGATGCTGGAAGGCAAGCTGAAGAACCCGCGCGACGTGGTCCTGCCGGGGCTGGCGGCGGTGGGCGGCATGGCGGTGCCGGCGCTGATCTATGTGGCGCTGAACACGGGACTTCCGACGCTGCGGGGCTGGGCGATCCCGGCCGCCACCGACATCGCCTTTGCGGTCGGCGTGCTGGCGCTGGTCGGCAGCCGGGTGCCGGCAACGCTGAAGGTCTTCCTGCTGACGCTCGCCATCCTCGATGACCTCGGCGCCATCCTGGTGATTGCCCTGTTCTATACGGCAGAGCTCAAGGTCGAATACCTGATGCTGGCGCTTCTGCCGCTGGCGGGGATGCTCTTGCTGAACCTGCGGGGCGCGCACCGGGCGGCGCCGATCCTGCTGCTGGGCGCGGTGCTCTGGGTGCTGGTGCTGAAATCCGGCATCCATGCGACGCTCGCCGGGGTCGTCACGGCCTTCTTCGTGCCGCTGAAGGACCGGTTCGGCCGCTCGCCCCTGCACGCGATGGAACATGCGCTGTCGCCCTACGTGCTGTATTTCATCGTGCCGGTCTTTGCCTTTGCCAATGCCGGCGTGGTGCTGAGCGGGCTGGCGCTGTCGGACCTTCTGTCGCCGGTGCCGCTGGGGATTGCCGCAGGGCTTTTTCTCGGCAAGCAGGTGGGCGTCTTCGGCACCACGTGGCTCGCGGTTCGGCTGGGGCTGGCGCGGATTCCGGCAGGGGCGACCTGGGCGCAGGTCTATGGGGTCGCCTGCCTGGCCGGGATCGGCTTCACCATGTCGCTCTTCATCGGCTCGCTCAGCTTCGCTGACCCCGAGCTCATGAACGAGGTGCGGCTGGGGGTGCTCTCCGGCTCGCTTGTCTCGGCGATCGTCGGATTTGCGGTCCTGCGCTGGGTTCCGGCCCCGTCTGCCGCCCCTGCCCTTTCATCTTGACCCAAGTACTCCGGGGGGTTGCCGCGACACCCGTCGCGGCAACGGGACAGCGCCCCCGCCGCCCTCAGCCCGCGGGCGGTTCCCACAGCTCGACCGGGTTGCCTTCGGGGTCGTGGATGCGGGCAAAGCGGCCGTAGCTGCCGTCGCCATCCCAGTCGGCGCGGCGTTCGGCCGTGATCCCGGCCTTTTCCAGCCGTGTGACAAGCGCATCCAGCCCCTCGACCCGCAGGTTCAGCATGTGCAGCTTTTCCAGCGGGAAGTAGTCGGACTTGAAGGCGAAAGGCTCGAAGACCGTGGGGCCCGCCTCCTGCATCCAGACCGGCTGGTCGGACGGAAAGCCCAGATGTTCGGCATACCAGGCCTTGAGCGCCTTGGGGTCGCGGGCGCGGAAGAACAGCCCGCCGATGCCGGTGACGCGACCATCACGCCGGGTCATGGCAGACCGCCTCGAGGTTGTTGCCATCGGGGTCGAGCACGAAGGCCCCGTAGTAGTCCTTGTGGTAATGCGGGCGCAGCCCCGGCGCGCCGTTGTCGGCACCGCCCGCGGCAAGCGCCGCCGTGTGAAAGGCATCGACCGCCGCCCGGTTCGCCGCACGGATCGCGACATGCACGCCATGCGCGGCGGGCCTGCCGGTGCCGATCCAGAAATCGGGGCCCTCTGCACCAAAGCCCGCATGATCGCCGTGCCCTCCGGTCTGTTCGTTCGTCACCTCCATCACCAGGCGATAGCCGAGCGGGGCGAGCGCCGCCGCATAGAAGGCCCTGGCGCGGGCGTAGTCGGTGACGGGATAGCCGACATGGTCGATCATGGGCAAGCTCCTCGGCGGTGCAGCACGAGGGTGCGCCTGTTGACGCGAGTCGGCAATCGGTCTCGCGCCGTGCCCGAAGTGGATGGCCAAAACCCACCGAGAGGCGGAAGCCCTCCTTCGCCCGTGCCCTACCGGCGGGGCGCAGGCGCGGCGCTAGACATTCCGGGGAAAGCAATCCCCTTCAAAGTGACGCAATTGATGCAACTTGCGATGAGCTCTGCGATATGACGCTGAACCTGGTCCAGCCAAGCTACATCGACTTCACTGTCAAATGCCTCGAGTTTCCTGTTAACGAAGAATGGCTTCCATTTCCCAGGTGACTTCGATCGGCGCCACGACCC
>JBJOQI010000188.1:0-3670 GCA_046050045.1 Pseudomonadota bacterium
ACGGGGCGGGGCATTTCGTCAAGACGGTGCACAACGGCATCGAATATGGCGACATGCAGATGATCGCCGAGGTCTGGGGCATCCTGCGCGACGGGGCGGGCATGGCGCCTGCCAAGGCCGGGATGCTGTTCGAATGCTGGGATGCCGGGCCGCTCAAGTCCTATCTGGTCGAGATCACCGGCAAGGTGCTGAAGGCCACCGACGCCGAGAGCGGGCGCCCGATGGTCGAGGTGATCGAGGACCGGGCCGGCCAGAAGGGCACCGGCAAGTGGACCCTGATTGAGGCGCTGCGGCTGGGACAGTCCGCCACCACGATCGACGCGGCGGTGGCGGCGCGGTCGTTCTCGTCGAAAAAGGATATGCGCGTCGCGGGGGCCAAGCTCTTCGACATGCCGAAGGGCGGCGCGGTGCCGTCCGAGGATGATCTGGAATCCGCGCTGCTGACGGCGAAGATCATCGCCTATGGCCAGGGGCTGTCGCTCTTGGCGGCGGCGTCAGAGGACTACAAGTGGTCGCTCGACCTGGCGCGGATCGCCGAGATCTGGCGGGCGGGATGCATCATCCGGTCGTCGCTGCTTGACGACATCTCGAAGGCGGTGCGGGCGAGCCTGCCCGAGGGGCAGCTGATCTTTGCGCCGGCCTTTGCCAGGCGGCTGGCCGAGGGCGTTCCGGCGCTGCGCCGCACCGTCGCGGCAGCGGCGCTGGGCGGGTATCCGGTGCCGGCGCTGGCCTCGGCGCTGGCCTATTTCGAGCAGATGACGCGGGCGCGCGGGACGGCGGAACTGATCCAGGGCCAGCGCGATTTCTTCGGCGCGCACGGGTTCGAGCGGACCGACAAGCCGGGGCAGGGCTTCCACGGCCCCTGGGCGATGACGCCGGGCTGAGCCTGCGTCAGAATGGCTGCTGCCGGGGCGGGCGAAGGGGCCTATATTCAGGGTGCTGAATGGGAGGTTCCGATGCCTGTCCTCGTGCGAATGTACATCCGCCATGTCCTGATCGGCTTTGTGCTGTCGGTGATCTTCACCGGGCTTCTGTTCTGGCTGAACGTCGGCAACCTCTGGCATCTGGTGAACGCGACCTCGGGCGGCTACGTCGCGGTGGCGATGCTTCTGGTCTTCAACACGATCGTCTTTGGCGGGGTGCAATTCGGCATCGCGGTGATGCGCATGGGCGACAGCGACGATCCGCCGGGCGGCGGCCGCCGCGATGCGGTTCCCGTGGCCGTGCCGGCCAGAGCGGGAAAGTAAGCGGCGGGAACCGCGGCAGCCGTGTCAGCGTGGTTTTCCCGAGAGCCTGACTTGTCAGGTGGGCGCCAGATACCAGGACCAGGGTCCGGGCAGAGCCAGCTCCCTCGGAAGAGATTATCGGCCACTGGAAAAGTTGCCGATCACGAGAGGGGCAGTACCCGCCGCATCCAGACATAGGTCGATGCGATGGTCCGCGCAAGGGCGGGTCATCCCTTGCGCGGGGCAAGCACTCTGGTGCGTTTCTTGAGGAACAGGATGACCAGCTCTGCCACGACAGCAACCAGGATAAGGACATGCCAACCGCGCTCGATCGGTTCGCCAGTGCCGGCGCCGGCGTGCAGGCCGACCTCGATCAGGTAGAGCGAGAGGATCGCCGCGAAGACCGAGGCATGTTCGCGCCGGATCGCCATTCGAAGACTGAACGGAAGTTCCGGCGCACGGTATGCGCCGGGTCGCGGCAGGAAGGCCGGTGTCCGCCCGGCCCAGTCCAGATAGGCCTGCCCGAAGGTCTCGGACAGAAAGGCTTCCTCGGCCGCGATGATGCGCTCGTAATACAGGGCCAGGACAAGGCCCATGACCAGGGCAAGCATGAGGCTTTGGGTGAACAGCATGACGCCAAGATACATCAGGCAGTTGCCGAGGTAGAGCGGGTTGCGGACGACCGAATAGGCCCCGGTCGTATTGATCTGCGTCGCGATCTGCCGTGTGGTGTTGCGCCCCGATGTGCCGTTCGGCACGAAGCCTACGGTCAGGATGCGGATCGCTTCCCCCAGGACGACCATGGCGATCGCCAGGACCTCGACGATGTCGCCGGGCAGGTCGCCAAACGCGACCTCGATCTGTTCGCCATGCGATACCGCGATCAGCACGAAGGGAAGGAAGCCGAGCAGGATGTAGCTGCGCCATCGGAACAGAACTGCCCCGGCTGCCGCGATCTGGTCCCTGACAAGCATTCAGCACCCTTCCGTTCCGACCCGACTGACACCTGAGGACTTTCCCGCCCCAAAGCAATAAGCAGGCGCTTATGCAGGGGGGTGGGTGGACTTTCGTTCACTTTTCGTTCATATGAGCAACATGCCTGACGACCTGCTTCAGCCCGGACAGATCCTTGCGCGCGGTGTCTGCCGCCACCTGCTGAGCCACGGCTTCGCGACGGTGACCGAGCTTGTGCCGGCACCCGGCCTGCGCGTCGACGTGATGGCGCTGGGCCCGAAGGGCGAGGTCTGGATCGTCGAATGCAAGTCCGGACGCGCCGATTTCACCAGCGACCGCAAATGGCAGAACTATCTGGAATGGTCGGACCGGTTCTTCTGGGCGGTCGATGAAGCCTTCCCGACCGAGCTTCTGCCCGAGGGCACCGGCCTGATGATCGCCGATGGCTATGACGCCGAGATCGTGCGGATGTCGCCCGACACGCCGCTGGCGGGCGCGCGCCGCAAGGTATTGGTGCAGAAGTTCGCGCGCCACGCGGCCCTGCGGCTGCAGGCGCTGCGCGACCCCGGGCTTAGCGTTTCCGAGGTTTGGGCCTGACGCCACCCATGCCGCGGGCGGCCTCGGCGGCGGCCATAAGTTCCTCGGCGATTTCCTCGGCCTCTTCGGGATCGAAGTCGAGCGGCAGTTCGACGCCGCCTTCGGCCTCGACATAAATGCGCACCATACCCTCGCTGGTCGGGCCGATCTGGATGTTGGCGGCGACGTCGCTTTGCTTGTTGATGCTCATTGCGGCCTCCGGGGATCACGGCCCGAAGCGCTAGCGCGGACAGCGGCGCGGTGCAAGCCATTGAGGGCCCAAGGCGGCGCAAGGAAGGCTTGCAATCAGGCCATGACGGGTCTAAATGCCGCCGCGAGTGCCGCCTTAGCTCAGTTGGTTAGAGCACCAGATTGTGGATCTGGGGGTCCCCCGTTCGAGCCGGGGAGGCGGTACCATTCATCCCAAGATCACGCACACGTCAGGGAATGGACCGGGGCCGGCACCGGTTTGCGTCTTGGCATGGATTGCGGCCCGACGATCCTGTTGGTCGGGGCCACTATGGCGATGACTGACGAAGAAGGAGAGATGGTGCAGCTGGAGGGAGAGCAATTGAACTCCCTAATCCACGCCCTTGAGGAGTGGGAGCACCATCTCGCACAGCTGGACTCAAAGAGTCTGAGGTGCGCAGATGTCAAGCTTATCCCATAATTTCAACAAGCTAGCAGATAGGTCAGTGTCTCGCAACGTTGATGACGCGAACTGCCAGCCACCCTTCTCCATCCGCTTCACATTTGAGGAGCGTGCAAGGCTTGATGAGGAACGTGGGAGCAGAAGCCTTGCTGCTCACATCCGCCACCGTTTGTTCGGCAAGGATGCTGGGTTTCGCAAGAAACCGGGCAACAGCCCGATCAAAGATGCGGCTGCACTTGGCCGCGTGCTTGGGGCTTTGGGT
>JBJOQI010000189.1:0-7986 GCA_046050045.1 Pseudomonadota bacterium
AACACGCGGATCGTCACCGCGTTCTGGTTGTCCTCGGCGGTCGAGAAGACCTGGCTCTTCTTCGTCGGGATCGTGGTGTTGCGGTCGATCAGGCGGGTGAACACCCCGCCCAGCGTCTCGATGCCCAGCGACAGCGGCGTCACGTCCAGCAGAACGACGTCCTTGACGTCACCCTGCAGCACGCCGGCCTGGATCGCCGCGCCCAGCGCCACGACCTCGTCGGGGTTCACGCCCTTGTGGGGATCCTTGCCGAAGAAGTTCGTCACTTCCTCGATGACCCGCGGCATCCGCGTCATGCCGCCGACCAGCACCACCTCGTCGATGTCGCCCTTGGTCAGGCCGGCATCCTTCAGCGCGGCCTCGCAGGGCTTCATCGACTTCTTGATCAGGTCCGCGACGAGGCTTTCCAGCTTGGCGCGGGTCAGCTTCATCACCATGTGCAGCGGCGTGCCGGACTTCATGTCCATGCTGATGAAGGGCTGGTTGATCTCGGTCTGCTGGCTCGACGACAGCTCGATCTTGGCCTTTTCCGCCGCCTCCTTCAGGCGCTGGAGGGCCATCTTGTCCTTGGTCAGGTCGACGCCGTGTTCCTTCTTGAACTCGTCGGCCAGGTAATTGACGATCCGCAGGTCGAAGTCCTCGCCGCCGAGGAACGTGTCCCCGTTGGTCGATTTCACCTCGAACAGCCCGTCGTCGATTTCCAGGATCGTGATGTCGAAGGTACCGCCGCCGAGGTCGTAGACCGCGATCGTCTTGGTTTCCTTCTTGTCGAGGCCATAGGCCAGCGCGGCCGCAGTCGGCTCGTTGATGATGCGCAGGACTTCAAGCCCGGCGATCTTGCCAGCGTCCTTGGTGGCCTGGCGCTGGGCGTCGTTGAAATAGGCCGGAACCGTAATCACGGCCTGCGTGACCGTTTCGCCCAGATAGGATTCGGCGGTTTCCTTCATCTTCTGAAGGGTGACGGCCGAGATCTGTGCCGGGGAATACTTCTCGCCCTTCACCTCGACCCAGGCGTCGCCATTGCCGCCGTCGACGATCGAGTAGGGAACCAGCTTGCGGTCCTTCTCGACCTCGGCGTCGGTCACGCGGCGCCCGATCAGGCGCTTGACGGCGAAGATGGTGTTGGTGGGGTTGGTGACGGCCTGGCGCTTGGCCGGCTGGCCGACAAGACGCTCGGTATCCGTGAACCCGACGACCGACGGCGTGGTGCGCGCGCCTTCCGAGTTCTCGATGACGCGGGGTTGCGACCCGTCCATGATGGCGACGCAGGAGTTCGTGGTCCCGAGGTCGATCCCGATGACTTTGGCCATGTGCTATCCTCTTCCTTCGGCGATGTGGCGGACCCCGACCCGTTGCGGCGTCAAGGCCCTGATCCCAGAGTTTTCAGGCGGCGCTGGTCCGCCCGGCTTCTGGGCGTATATAGGGAGGGTGTTTCAGGCCTGCAAGCGGCGAGACGGGGCGGCAATTGGTGCAGGGCGGCAAGAATGACGGGGCTTTGCCAAAGCCGGTGACGATCCGGGATTTCCGCCTGTTCCCGGGCCACCTCGACCGCGCGGCGCAAGAGGCGATGCTGGGCGATCTTCGCGCTGTCGTGGCTGCCGCGCCGCTGTTTTCCCCGCTTACGCCCTATGGCCGGCCGATGTCGGTCCGGATGACCTCGGCCGGGAAATACGGCTGGTTCGCGGACCGGCGCGGGTACCGCTATGTCGCGCGCCATCCCGACGGCGGCGACTGGCCGCCGATCCCCGACAGCGTGCTTGCGGTCTGGCGGGCCGTGTCGGGAACCAACCGCCTGCCCGACTGCTGCCTGCTGAACTTCTATGGCGAGGGCGCGCGCATGGGCCTGCATCAGGACCGCGACGAGAAGGACTTTGCCTTTCCGGTCGTCTCGGTAAGCCTGGGCGATGACGCGCTGTTCCGCATCGGCAACCTGACGCGCGGCGGCCGGACCGAAAGTCTCTGGCTCAGGTCGGGCGACGTGATGGTCATGGGCGGGCCTGCGCGGCTTGCCTATCACGGCGTCGACCGGATTGCGCCGGGAACATCGACGCTTCTGCCCGCGGGCGGACGGATCAACCTGACGCTGCGCGTCGTGGACTAGCGCCGCGCGCTCCAGCTGATCGAGGCGTGCTTGCGCGTGTAGTACTCGCCCATCAGCCCCAGCATGATCAGGCCCAGCGAGATATAGACCGGATAGTGGATCGAGGTGTAGCGCGGGTAATAGTTGATGAAGCTGAACCCGCGGGCCTGGTCGATCAGGTGGAACAGCGGGTTCCAGTCGAACAGTGACAGCATGGTCGAGCTGAGCGTGTTGGCGACAAACATCTTGCCCGACGCAATCATGTTGGCCCGGCTCCAGATCGTGTTGAGCAGCGCGGCGGCCTCTGGCCACCAGGGCTTGATCGGCAGCAGGATCATCCCGACCGCCACCCCGCTCAGCCAGGCCAGCAGCAGCATGCCGATGGCGCCGACCGGATCCTCGATGGTGATGGGATTGAATAGAACGTGGTAGCCGTAAAGCACCACCAGCATCGACAGAACCTGCATGTAAAGCGCGGCCAGCGCCGACGAGATGATCGCGATGGCCGTGTTCATCGGCGCGTGCAGCATCATCGGCGAGGTCGGGCCTTCAGAACTGAAGACGGCTCCGGCTGCCTTGGTATGGGTCATGAACAGGAAGATGCCGGTGAAGAGGTAAAGGACAAAGTCACCCCGGATCGCGTTCGGCCGGATGCCCATCAGGGTGATCATCAGCCAGAAGGCCCCGACGAAGATGATCGTCTGCAGGATGTTCAGAAGCAGCGTGACGATCGCGTTGCTGCGGCCCTTGCGGATCGAGCGTACGGTGGCGTGATAGATGACTTCCAGCAGGCCGAAGCCCCGGGAAAGCGATGATTGTCGACGTTCGACAGAGAACATGTGGTCCTTCCGGCGGGACGCTGCCCGAATATACCCTGAATCCTTGCCGTCGCCGCAGAGTGACATCATAAGGTTAAGGGTATGGCGGATCAATCAGTCAGGTTCGCCCGGATTTGCCGGGGAGGCAGCATTTTGGACCACGTTCGGCTGATTCAGGTGATGCGGCGGCTTGCTCTCGAGGCCGGCGACGCGATCATGGCTGTCTATTCCTCGCCGGACTTCGACGTGAAGACGAAGTCCGACGCAAGCCCGGTGACCGAGGCCGACGAAAAGGCCGACGCGATCATCTCGGATGGTCTGGAAGGGGCCTTTCCGCAGGTCGCGCTGGTCACCGAAGAGCAATCGGCGACGCATGACCAGACTGTCTCGACCTTCCTGATCGTCGATCCGCTCGACGGGACCAAGGAGTTCGTCCAGCGGCGCGGCGATTTCACGGTGAACATCGCCTATGTCGAAAACGGCGTGCCGGTACGCGGGGTGGTCTATGCCCCGGCCATCGGGCGGCTGTTCTATACGCTGCCGGATGGCCGCTCGGTCGAGGAGAAGGGCGCCTTCGACAAGGACAGGCCCGGCGAGACTGTGCCTCTGTCGGTTTCGGTACCGGACAACCGCGCGCTGATGGTCGTCGCCTCGAAATCGCACCGCGACCAGGCGACCGACGACTACATCGCGCAATATGCCGTGCGCGACATGAAGAGCGCAGGCTCCTCGCTGAAGTTCTGCCTTGTCGCAACCGGCGAGGCCGATCTCTATCCGCGTCTTGGCCGCACGATGGAATGGGACACCGCCGCAGGCGACGCGGTGCTGCGCGGCGCGGGTGGCGAGATGGTCCGCTTCGAGGACCACGCGCCCTTTACCTATGGCAAGTCCGGCTTCGCCAATCCCTTCTTCATCGCCTATGCACCCGGCGTGCTTCTGGTGAAGTGATGTCGGTCCTGATCGTCATCCCTGCCCGCTATGCCTCGACGCGCTACCCGGCGAAGCCGCTGGCGACGCTTGTCGGTGCGACCGGCGAGGCCAGGACCCTGATCCGGCGCAGCTGGGACGCCGCCTCAGCCGTCAGGGGCGTTGACCGGGTGGTCGTCGCCACCGACGACGACCGGATCCGCACCCATGCCGAGGACTTCGGGGCCGAGGTCGTGATGACCTCGGAAGCCTGCCGCAATGGCACCGAGCGCTGCGCCGAGGCGCACGAGGCGCTGGGCGGGGGCTATGACATCGTGGTAAACCTGCAGGGCGACGCGCCGCTGACGCCCGCCTGGTTCATCGAGGATCTGGTCGCGGGGCTGGAACGTGACCCCGCGGCCGAGATCGCGACCCCGGTGCTGCGTTGCGACGGCCGCGCGCTGAACGGCTTTCTGGAGGACAGGCGCCACGGTCGTGTCGGCGGCACCACGGCGGTCTTCGGGGAAAATGGGCGCGGGCTCTACTTCTCGAAAGAGGTCATTCCCTTTACCTCGCGCCGTTACGGCGATCTCGAACCGACGCCGGTCTTCCATCACGTCGGCGTCTATGCCTATCGCCCGATGGCGCTTGCTGCCTATCCGTCCTGGACCATGGGCCCGCTCGAGACGCTCGAGGGGCTTGAACAGCTGCGGTTTCTGGAAAACGGGCGCAACGTGCTCTGCGTGACCGTCGAGGCGCGGGGGCGGCAGTTCTGGGAGCTCAACAATCCCAGTGACGTGCCGACCATCGAGGCGATGATGCGGGAGATGGGGCTGGCATGAGCCGGTCAGGCATTCCACCATGGATTTCCCACCCGAACCTGCCAGTCTGTCGGGAATGGATTCACGAAGGCTTCTTTTTCTACCGACACTCTGTACCCGCGACTCGGGTCGCCGGAACCGGCAGCAAGGGGGGCCGAAGGGCCTGGCGCATTAGGGCACAATGTGGAACAGAACTGCGGGAATGTCGCGATTTGGTCACCAATTGGACGCAGTTTTCACCCGAAGGGGTCGATAGGCTATGCTAACGAAAGCTAGGCGTAGAATGTCATTTCGAAGTACCCGGACATGCGGATCGTCAGCGTCCGTTGCCGCGCGTATGTTGGATTAGGGATCAGGTGCTCGCATGAAGCGTAAGGTGACAAAGGCGATCTTCCCGGTTGCAGGTCTCGGGACAAGATTCCTGCCGGCGACGAAGTCGATCCCGAAAGAGATCATGACGCTCGTCGATCGCCCGCTGATCCAGTACGCGATCGACGAAGCCCGTGCAGCCGGCATCAAGGAATTCATCTTCGTGACCTCGCGCGGCAAGGGCGCGCTGGAGGACTACTTCGACCATGCGCACGAGCTGGAGGCGAACCTGCGCCGCGCCGGCAAGGACGACCTGCTCGAAGTGCTCAAGACCACCAACATGGATTCCGGCGCCATCGCCTACATCCGCCAGCACAAGGCGCTGGGGCTTGGCCATGCGGTCTGGTGCGCCAAGCGGCTGATCGGCAACGAACCCTTTGCCGTGATCCTGCCCGATGACGTCATCGCCGCCGAAAAGTCCTGCCTGCAGCAGATGGTCGAGGCCTATGCCGAGACCGGCGGCAACATGGTCGCCGCGATGGAGGTTCCGCCCGAAAAGGCCTCGTCCTACGGCGTGCTCGATATCCGCGAAGACATGGGGTCGCTGGTATCGGTCAAGGGCATGGTCGAAAAGCCCAAGGCCTCGGAAGCCCCCTCGAACCTGGCGGTGATCGGGCGCTACATCCTGTCGCCGCGCGTGATGCAGAACCTGTCGAAGATGAAGGCCGGTGCCGGCGGCGAGATCCAGCTGACCGACGCCATTGCCGCCGAAATCGACCGTGCCGGAAGCGGCGTCTACGGCTTCCGGTTCCGGGGGCAGCGGTTCGACTGCGGGTCCAAGGCCGGGTTCCTTCAGGCGACGGTTGCATTCGGACTTGCGCGGGATGATCTTCGCGACGAATTTGCTGCCTACCTGCACCAGATGACGCAGGTCCGGCGCGCCGCCGAATAAGGGTTTCGATGGAACGAAATGTGCTGGTGACCGGCGGGGCGGGCTATATCGGCTCGCATGCCTGCAAGGCCCTCAGCCGGGCCGGATACGTGCCGGTGACCTACGACAGCCTGGTGACCGGCTGGCAGGACGCGGTGAAGTTCGGCCCCTTCGAAAAGGGCGACCTTGCCGACCGCAAGGCGCTCGACCGGGTCTTCGCCCGCTGGAAGCCGGTTGCCGTCATGCATTTCGCGGCGCTCAGCATCGTCGGCGATGCCATGCGCGATCCGGGGCTTTACTGGCGCGCGAATGTCTTGCCGTCGCTGACGCTGCTGGAGGCCTGCGTCAAGGCGGGCTGCATGGATGTGGTGTTCTCCTCGACCTGCGCGACCTATGGCGACCATGACGGCGTGACCCTGACCGAGGACACGCCGCAGCGCCCGATCAATGCCTATGGCAAGTCGAAGCGCGCCATCGAGGACATGCTGGAAGACTTCGGTGCCGCCTATGGGCTACGCTCTGTCATCTTCCGCTATTTCAACGTGGCCGGTGCCGACCCGGAGGGCGAGGTTGGCGAACACCACCGCCCGGAAAGCCACCTGATCCCGGTCATGCTGGATGCCGTCGATGGCAAACGCACGGGGCTGACGGTCTTTGGAACCGACTATGACACGCCCGACGGAACCTGCGTGCGCGACTATGTGCATGTGATGGACCTGGTCGATGCGCATGTCCTTGGCCTGCGCTGGCTGGAACAGGGCCGCCCGAACCGGGTCTTCAACCTTGGCACCGGGCACGGCTTCTCGGTGCGCGAGGTCATCGACCAGGCGCGCCACGTCACCAACCGCGAGGTTCCGGTGATCTACGGGCCGCGACGGCCGGGCGATGCCGTCCGGCTGGTTTCGGGCAGCGCGCGCGCGGCCGAGGAACTGGGCTGGTCGCCGGAACGCTCGAACATGCGCAGCATGATCGCCGATGCCTGGCGCTGGCATCAGTCCGGGGTCTATCAGAAGTGACCTGCCCCTCTGCCGCGGGGGGCTGAACATGCGGGCGCTGCGCAGCGCTTATGAGGCCTATCGCTGGCGGTGGAAGCGCCGCGCCCTGATCTGGCGCGCTGTCAGGGCGCGGCATCAACTGCAGCCCCTGGCGGTCAGGACCGGGCAGATCGGGGCGGATGCGATCCTTTGCCTGGCCTGCGTGCGCGACGAGGCGGACAGGCTTCCGCGGTTCCTCGACCATCACAGGGCGCTGGGCGTCGGCCACTTCCTGATCGTCGACAACGCCAGCAGCGATGACACGCCGGGTCTGCTGCGCGCGCAGGGCGATGTGTCGCTGTGGGTCACGTCCGCCAACTATCGCGCCGCGCGCTTCGGCATGGACTGGATCGACTGGCTTCTGTTCCGCTACGGCCACGGTCACTGGTGCCTGACAGTGGATGCCGATGAACGGCTGGTCTTTGCAGACCCTCAGGGTAGCGGGCTGCGCGGCCTGACGCGACGGCTGGATGACAGCGGGCGTCCGGCCTTTCCGGCGTTGCTGCTCGACCTCTATCCCGGGCCGGACGGCGAGGGTGAGTGGTTCGACCCCGGACCCTACGGGCAGAGATGGCAGCCTGCCTCGCGTTCGGTCTGGATCCAGGGCGGGCCGCGGGCCCGCGCCCTGTTCCCCGGGGCCGACCGCCGCGCGCCGACGCTGAACAAGATCCCCCTGGTTCGCTGGAACCGCCGTTTTGCGCACCTGAACGCGGTTCATACGCTTCTGCCGCGGCGGCTGAATGCCGTCTGGGAGACTGCGCCATCGGGCGTTCTGCTGCACGACAAGCTTTTGGGCGACGTCCCGGCGCGCGCGGTCGCTGAACGCCGGCGTGGCCAGCACTTCGGCCGTCCGGGCGACTTCACCGACTATTACGATGCCCTTGCGGCAGGGGTCGAGTTCCACCACGACGGGTCGCTTCGCTATAGCGACTGGCGACAGCTTGCGGACCTGGGCCTGCTGTCGACGGGGTAACAGGTTGGCCCCGTCAAAGATTGCCAGCGATCGCAGTTGTTTACGGATGCTCCAACCGAATGTATCTATTCTCGGGACAGCCCGGGCGGGGGTGCCAGTGAGCACATGGTTGCC
>JBJOQI010000190.1:0-4739 GCA_046050045.1 Pseudomonadota bacterium
TCATCGACACGCCGCCCAAGGTGGATGCCGACCTGCGCCCGGCGCTGCGCGAGGCCGACCTGGTGATCGTGCCGGTCGCGTCAAGCCATGTCGACCTCTGGGCGACCGAGGGGGTGCTGGACCTTGCCCGGCGCGAGGGCAAGCGGGCGACTGTGGTGCTGAACCGGGCAAAGGCGGGCACCCGGCTGGCAGCCGAGGTCGCGGCGGCGGCAGCGGGGCTGGAGGCCGAGGTGGCGGCGACGATCATCGCCAATCGCGTGGTCTATGCCGAAAGCCTGGGCGAGGGCCTCGGTGCGCTGGAAAGCCCGCGGCGCGGGGCAGCGGGGCCCGAGATCGAGGCGCTGGCCGACGAGGTTGCGGCGCTGGTCTAGTCGCCGGACTTGCCGGGGCCGATCACGATAAGCTGCCAGAAGGCAAAGCCGCCCGCGCCAAGGAACAGGATGCCCCAGAACGGGCTCTCGTTCCAGAATTCCACTGCGCCCCAGCCCAGCGGCAGGATGGCGGTCAGCCAGCGCACCCAGGCGCGGGCGAACATCGGGTGATCGGGGTCGAGGAATTTCTTGCGTTCGGTCATGCCCCTTACCTAGGCGGCCAGCACCGCTCTGGCAAGCACCGGGTGACGACGGAATCCGGCTCTTGTGGCGTTGTATCGCCAGCGGGGGCCCCCATATTTCCCCTGTACGGAAATGCTGAAAGGTCTGCCGATGAAATGCCCTGTCGACAATGCAACGCTGGTGATGACCGAACGCAACGGGGTCGAGATCGACTATTGCCCGACCTGCCGGGGTGTCTGGCTGGACCGGGGCGAGCTGGACAAGATCATCGCGCGCACCCAGGCCGAGGCCGCGCCGCCGGTACCGCTGCGCGAACCCGCGTCCGCGCCGCGCGAACCCGACCGCGCCTTTCGCGACGACCGCAGGGATGATCGGCGCGACGACCGCCGTCGCCATGACGACGATGACGACGACAGCCGCTATCGCCGCAAGCGGCGCGACAGTTTCCTGTCGGATCTCTTCGACTTCTGAGGCCGGTCTGACCCAGATCATGGCGCCGCCCTTAGCGGGGCGGCCTTTTCATGTCAGGATGGGGCAGCGTCACACGAGTCGGGGAGGGCGAGATGCTTTCGGTCACGCGCGAGTTTTCAGGCCAGACGATCATCACGACCTTCGAGACGACGCCGGGTCAGGCCCATGACCTGATGGACGAGTTGAAAGAGGCCTATGAGCTGTTCATCCGCCGCCAGCCCGGCTTCATCGGCGCGGCGCTGCACATGAACGACGCCCAGACGCGGGTGTCGAACTATTCGCAATGGCGGCGGCGCGAGGATTTCCAGGCCATGCTGCGCACGCCCGAGATGCGCGAGCGCAACCGGCGCATCGCCGGGCTCTGTTCCCGCTTCGAGCCAGTGATGTTCGAGGTGATCGAGGTTCTCTGACGCCTGGCGTCAGAGAACGAAATCCCCCGACCCGATCGCGCCAAGCTTCGACAGCAGGACTTCGAAATCCGCCTTGGCATCGCCGTTGACATCGGCCTTGACGATGATGTCGCCCTGCACGGTCTTGTACCAGAGGCCGAAGGCCGTGGCGGTCTTGTCGCCCCAGAGAAAGTTCTGGTCGCCCCCGGTGACTGTGTCGGCGTCGATGCCCGACAGGTCCAGCACATCGGTGCCCGAGACGAACTGCTTGACGGTGTCGCGGTTCACGCCCTTCACCGAATGGGTGGTGTCGGTGAAGAGGAAGGTGTCGACATCGCTGTCCTTGCCGGCGGAAAGGATGTCGGTTCCGGCATCGCTGTGGAAGATGTCTGCGCCCAGGCCGCCCTTCAGCTTGTCGTTGCCGGCGTTGCCGAGAAACTCGTTGGCGTTGTCGTCACCGGTGAACTTGTCGTTGCCAGTGCCCCCGACCAGCCCCTCGATCGAGATCAGCTTGTCCTGGCCGTAGCCGGTATCCTGCTTGGTGGTCGTGCGCAGGTCGACGATGGCCGCCTTGCTGCCCGAGAAGACCAGCTGGTCAAAGCCATCGCCACCGTCGAGGGTATCGTTGCCGTTGCCGCCGTCGAGCGTGTCGTTGCCATCGCCAGCAAGGAAGTTGTCGTTCTGGTCCGACAGGGTGATCGTATCGTCGCCGCTGAAGACGCTGTCGAACAGGGCAAGGTCGTCGGTATTGGCCGAGGTCGCGATCGCGGCGTAAAGCTCGTCAATGTCGATCGTTGCGCCGTCGACGACCCAGAGGTCGGCGCCCGCATTGAAGTATTCGGCCAGCGAAGTGACGCTGCCCGAAGTGCCCACAAGATTTCCGGTGCCGGGGTCGGTCGCGACGACGAGAGACGATCCGCCGATGAACAGGCCGAGATCATTGGTGCCGTCGTCTGCGAAGATGTTGTGAATGTCCTCGTAGGTGATCCCGAGGAAAGTCCGGTTGGCGTTGTCGAGGAATTCCTCGTCGTAGAGGTGGTCCCAGTACCAGCCCAGGTTCAGGTTCTGGTAATTGATGCCTTCATAGGCAATGAACCGTGCCATATCGAACTCCACCCAAGGGCTGCCCGGCGCAATGCGCCGTGGGCAGTCGTGTCACACCGGGTCCGAGTGTGACGGATGCCACCCTGCCGCGCAATGATCGGACGGGGCGGACCTGCGGTCAGCCGCAGCAAATTCGCGTCATTGGCGCCTGCCGTTGACGATTTCGCGACAATCAGGCCGACGGGCGGGTCAGAGCAGGAAGTCAGCCCTAGTCAGCTTGTCGATGCCCGCCACCTCGATCTCGAAGTCCGCAACCGCATCGCCGTTGGTATCGGCAAAGACGACAAGGTTCGCGCCGGTATCGGCATACCAGACCGCGTTCGCGGTCGCAGTCTTGCCGCCCCAGCCGAAGACCTGATTGCCCGAGGCGGTGTCATTGGCGTCGAGCGCGGACAGCGAGATCAGGTCGGTGCCCGAGACGAAATCGTTGATCAGGTCGCGTTCGCTTGCGGTGCTGTCGGCCAGGTCGAGGTAGATGAAGGTATCGCGGTCGCCGTCGACCCCGCCGGACAGAACGTCGGCCTGGCCGCCGCCGGTCAGCTTGTCGCGCCCGCCGCCGCCCGAGACGGTGTCGCTGCCGTCGCCGCTTATCAGCGTATTGCCCTTGGCGCTGCCGGTGACCGAGTCGTTACCGCTGCCGGTCGTGACGCCCTCGAAGCCGATGATGAAGTCGTCGCCCCAGAAGCCGGTGGCTTGCTGGGTGGTGACACTCAGATCGACGGTGACGGCCTGGGTGCCGGTGTACAGCACCATGTCCTTGCCGAGACCGCCATCCAGCGTGTCGTTCCCGGCGCCACCGTGGACTGTGTCGTTGCCGTCCTTGCCGGTGATGTCGTCATTGCCATCGCCGCCGTCGATCTGGTCGTCGAAGTTCGACAGGGCGATGGTGTCGTCGCCCGCCAGCATCGTGGCAAAGAGCGCGATGTCGTCGAGGTTGGACAGGGTCTGGGAGGCCGCGTAGAGGTCGGCTGCGTCGAGCGAGACGCCCGCCACCGAGTAAAGCTGTTTCAGGGCGCTGTTGAAGACCGCAATTTCCTCGACCGTTCCGGCCGTCAGCGCACCGGGCGAGCCCTCGACAAAGCCGGTGCCACCGAGCGCGACGGCCTCTTGCCGCTTGCCCTGCTTGCCCGCGATCAGGAAGAGATCCTCGACAATGGTGCCGTTCGGCATCTCGTCGTTGTAGCCATCGACGAAGTTGTAGTCGTCGAAGAACCGGACGAACCAGTTCAGGTCGATGTCATCAAGCTGGAATGCCTTCTTTGCGATGAATGTGGCCATGCCCTGAAAATCTCCCCTTGCTGTGCGGGAAGGCAATCACATCAGCCAGCGCAGGGCAACAGGGTGCCGGCCTAACCGGGGCGCGTCGGGCGGTAGGCGTAGCGGTAAGCCAGCGCGACCCCGCCCGCGCCGCCGATCACGTTGCCGAGGGTGACGGCGAGCAGGTTCGCGGCGATGGCGGCGGGTGCAAGGTCGGCCCCCGCCAGAAGCCCCGCCGGGAAGAACCAGAAGTTCGCGACCGAGTGTTCAAGGCCCAGGAGCACGAAGGCCGTGACCGGCCAGAGGATCGCCAGCACCTTGCCCGTCACGTCGCGGGCGGCGAAGGTCAGCCAGACGGCCAGGCAGACCAGAGCGTTGCAGAGGATGGCGCGGGTGAAGGCCTCCCACAGCGGCAGGGCGGCCTTGGCCGTGGCGATCCTTGCCGCCGTCGCGCCCATCGGGCCGTCCAGCAGTCCGGTCTGGCCGAAGGCGAGCGCAAGGGCGACCGCGCCGGCCAGGTTGCCCGCCAGAACGATGCCCCAGTTCCGCAGGAGCGCGCCGGGTGTGATCCGCCGGTCCACGGCGGCCATGACCATGAGCGCGTTGCCGGTGAAAAGCTCGGCACCCCCCACGATCACCAGGATCAGCCCCAGCGAGAAGACCGCGCCGCCAAGCAGCCGGGCCGGGCCGAAGGCGAGGTCGGTCCCGGTCATGACCATCGTGTAGGCCGCGGCGCCAAAGCCGATGAAGGCCCCGGCCAGCAGGGCCAGCACGAACATCTGGGGGGCGGGCAGGGCCGCCTTGGCCACGCCCGCGGTTTCGATCAGGGCCGCGATCTCGGCGGGCCGGTAGGCGTCATGGCTGGGGAAAGGATCGGGCATCTGGGGGCCGCCGGGACAGGGGATGGACCTGCCGGCACCATGCGGGGGCGGCAAGCCCTGCGTCAACCGGGAAGGGGTGTCCC
>JBJOQI010000191.1:0-7377 GCA_046050045.1 Pseudomonadota bacterium
GACGTGGCCCCCGCCTCCTGGCCCATCGGCATGGGGCGTGATTTCGTCGGCTGCTACGACATCCTGCACGACCGGCTGGAGCTGATGGACCGCGCCGACCGCAACCGGGTGGCGGAATCGATCAAGATCGACGGGCTCGACGACCCCAAGCTTGCCGAACACGTGCCGGCCGACCTGCTGGCCAAGTTCCGCGAGGAAATCGAGATGGCACGCGAGCTGCTGCCCGCCTTCGACCGGCAGTCCTTCCTTGAAGGCCACATGACGCCGATCTGGTTCGGCTCGGCCATCAACTCCTTCGGCGTCAAGGAACTGATGACCGGGATCGGCGAATACGGGCCGCCCCCGCAGATCCAGAAGGCCGAGGCCCGCCAGATCGAACCCGCCGAAAAGCCCGTGACCGGCTTCGTCTTCAAGGTCCAGGCCAACATGGACCCCAAGCACCGCGACCGCGTGGCCTTTGTCCGCCTTGCCTCGGGGCATTTCGAACGCGGCATGAAGCTGCTGCATGTCCGTTCGAAAAAGCCGATGGCGGTGTCGAACCCGGTCCTGTTCCTCGCCGCCGACCGCGAGCTGGCCGAAGAGGCCTGGGCCGGCGACATCATCGGCATCCCGAACCACGGGCAGCTGCGCATCGGCGACGCCCTGACCGAGGGCGAGGCCTTGCGCTTCACCGGCATCCCGTCCTTCGCGCCGGAACTGCTCCAGTCCGTGCGCGCGCTAGATCCCATGAAGGCCAAGCACCTCGACAAGGCCCTGATGCAGTTCGCCGAGGAAGGTGCCGCCAAGGTCTTCAAGCCGATGATCGGCTCGGGCTTCATCGTCGGCGTCGTCGGTGCGCTCCAGTTCGAGGTTCTGGCCAGCCGGATCGAACAGGAATACGCCCTGCCCGTCCGTTTCGAGCCGACGCAATGGACGTCCGCCCGCTGGGTCAGCGGGGCCAAGGACAAGGTCGAGGCCTTTGCCAACACCAACAAGGGCCACATGGCCACCGACAACGACGGCGACATGGTCTATCTGACGCGCCTGCAATGGGACATCGACCGCGTGGCGCGCGACTATCCCGACGTGCGGCTGACCGCGACCAAGGAAATGATGGTGTGACGAAGACGATCTGACGACAAGGGCCCGCGGATCGCCGCGGGCCCTTTCGATTTCCGGGCTTTGCCCTCTGGCTTACCCGACCGTCAGGTCCAGCGTCACTTCGGCCTTGAGCAGTTTCGAGATCGGGCAGCCGGCCTTGGCCTTCTCGGCCAGGTCGCGGATCGTCGCGGCGTCGGTGTCGGCCTTGGCGCGCACGGTCAGGCGCGCCGTCTTCACCGTCGGCCCGCCCTCGGTCGTGGGGTCAAGCCCGATGGTCGAGGTCGCCTCGACCGAAATGCCGCCGATGCCCGCGCCGCTCATCAGCGCCGACAGGAACATCGCGTAGCAGCCGGCATGGGCCGCGCCGATCAGCTCTTCGGGGTTGGTGCCCTTCTGGCCCTCGAAGCGGGCGGCGAAGGTATAGGGCAGGTCATGCAGCGCCCCGCTTTGCGTGTTCAGCGTGCCGCCGCCCTCTTTCAGGCTGCCGGTCCAGACTGCCGATGCGGATTTCTCGATCATGTGTTCACCCTTTCCTGTTCGGCCGGGCCTGCCCGGCTTGCGCGTCGCGGCGGCCATAGGGCCGCGATTCACCTGCCGATGCAACCGGGTCGCGGCAGGGCGCCCCGCCCGGTCGCGGGAATTTGCGTGGCGCGGTCACAGAGGCTGCTAGTCTCGACCCCGACGGAGGGTGGCAGCAATGTTGGGAAGACTCAGGCAGGCGGCAGGCCGGATGCTTGTCGCCTATCTCGAAAAGCAGACGCGCGGCTATGTCCAGTATTCGGTCGTGCCACTGATGCTGCTGCGGCTGACGCTGCGCCCCGGCGACGTGCTGCTGGTCGAGGGCGACCGGCGCATCTCGGGCGCGATCAAGTACCTGACGCAGTCAACCTGGTCGCACGCGGCCTTCTACGTCGGCGACCCGGCCGGCTGCGACCTGATCGAGGCCGATGTCAGCGCCGGCGTCCGGGGTGTCGCGCTCGACCGCTATGCCCATCTCAATGTCCGCATCTGCCGCCCCATCGGCCTCGACGCCGCCGATCTGGCCCGCGTCGTCGCCCACATGCGCGGCAGCATCGGGCGCACCTATGACCTGCGCAATGTGGTCGACCTGGTGCGCTACCTGCTGCCGCAGCCGCCGGTTCCCAAGCGCTGGCGGCGGCGGATGCTGGCCCTGGGCTCGGGCGACCCGACGCGGGCGATCTGCTCGACCCTGATCGCCGAGGCCTTCGAGGCCGTCCGCTACCCGATCCTGCCCGAGGTGCGCACCGAAACCCGCGATGCCCGCGCGCGGGAAATCCTGCACATCCGGCATCATTCGCTGTTCACCCCGCGCGACTTCGACCTGTCGCCCTATTTCGCCGTGGTCAAACCGACGATCGAGCGCGGCTTCGATTACCGTGCACTTAACTGGTATGACGACGGCGCGGCACTTGCGGCAGAAGCGGGGAGCGATTCGCGCAAGGCGACCTCTACCCAGGGTTGATTCTGGCGATTCTGGAGTAGGTTCCGGCCAGCAAATGCCGCGATCTTTGCATTTTGCAAAGACGAGTGGCAAAATCTCGCCAGCACTGTGATTCAACTGGCGCAAATCCGCAGAAATAAAAGTCATTGTATCTTTGCTGATGACAGCAGAAAGTTTCGCCCCAAAATTGTCTCAATTGGCCGGAAAAACTTGGCTCAACACAAGGAAGCCAGGGGCAAAGCGGCCAGCCAGACGGGGACGCGACAGCATCTGGAAACCCGACCGGGGCGCCGACAAGCGCGTTCCGGGCACCACGAACAGCCAAGGGCCAACAGGCCTGCGGAACCGGAATTTTAGACCAAGTCCTTTTCAGTACTTCACACCCAACACCACCCAGCCAAAGATGCCGCCCGCCAACGCGGGCGGCATCACCCTTTCCGGGGGGCCTTGCATTGACCTTTCCCCGCCCATGAAGTAGGCCGTCCTCACCCACATCCGGTGGGCCTCTGCCGGGACGCCCGGACCTAGCGTCCCTTCACCCTTGCGGTCCGATACCGCAACCTGATGGACGTCTGATGACCAAATTCTCCGACCTGAAGCTGGACCCCCGGGTCCTGCAAGCCGTTTCCGAAGCCGGCTACGAAACCCCGACGCCGATCCAGGCCGGGGCCATCCCCCCTGCCCTCGAGGGCCGCGACGTCCTCGGCATCGCCCAGACCGGCACCGGCAAGACGGCCAGCTTCACGCTGCCGATGATCACCCTGCTCGGCCGTGGCCGCGCCCGGGCCCGGATGCCGCGCAGCCTTGTGCTCTGCCCGACGCGCGAACTGGCGGCGCAGGTCGCCGAAAACTTCGACGTCTACGCCAAGCACACCAAGCTGACCAAGGCGCTGCTGATCGGCGGCGTGTCCTTCGGCGACCAGGACAAGCTGATCGACCGTGGCGTCGACGTGCTGATCGCCACCCCCGGACGCCTGCTTGACCACTTCGAACGCGGCAAGCTGCTGCTGACCGGCGTGCAGATCATGGTGGTGGACGAAGCCGACCGGATGCTCGACATGGGCTTCATCCCCGACATCGAGCGCATCTTCAACCTGACGCCGTTCACGCGCCAGACGCTGTTCTTCTCGGCCACCATGGCACCCGAGATCGAGCGCATCACCAACACCTTCCTGCACACTCCCGCCCGGATCGAGGTCGCGCGCCAGGCCACCACGTCCGAGACCATCGAGCAGCGGCTGATCCACATCACCCCTGCCCGCAAGGACCAGACCGCCAAGGCCAAGCGCGAACTGCTGCGCGCCATCATCGCGGCCGAGGGCGAGGCCTGCACCAATGCCATCCTGTTCTGCAACCGCAAGACCGAGGTGGACATCCTGGCCAAGTCGCTCAAGGCGCATGGCCTGAACGCCTCGCCCATCCACGGCGATCTCGAACAGAGCCAGCGCACGCGCACGCTCGACGGCTTCCGCGACGGCTCGGTGCGGTTCCTCGTGGCCTCCGACGTCGCCGCGCGGGGCCTCGACATTCCGGCCGTGAGCCATGTCTTCAACTTCGACGTGCCCTCCCATGCCGAGGATTACGTCCACCGCATCGGCCGCACGGGCCGCGCAGGGCGCAAGGGCGTCGCCGTCACCATCGCCACCCCGATGGACCAGAAATACCTCGACGCCATCGAGGCGCTGGTGAAGCAGCCGATCCCGCGGGCCAACGCGCCCGAGGGGTTCGAACTGTCCGAAGCCGCGCAGCGCCCGCCGCGCGAGGGCGAGGTCAAGGCCCGCACGCCGCGTGGCGGCAAGGACCGCGACCGGCGGCCACGCCCGGATCACAAGGAACGCGCGCCCATGACCCCGGTCGAACCGATGCCGGCGGCCGAAGTGGCAGCCGAGGCAACACCGGTTGCACCGCAGACCCCGCGCGAGGAGAGCCACGACAACCGCCGCGAGGACCGTCGGGACAATCGCCGGGGTGAACCGCGCCGCGACGACCGTGGCGAGAACCGCCGCGAAGAGCGCCGCGAGGACCGTCCGGACCGCAGCCCGCGCGACCGTCGCCCCTGGGACCACAAGGACGACGCCCCCGTCGTGGGGCTTGGCGACCATGTGCCCGACTTCCTGATGCGCAGCTTCCGCGCGCCGCCGTCAAGCGTCGAGGACGAGACCGAGGTCGCGGGCGACCTTCAGGAATGACCGAAGGGGGCCGATCGGCCCCCTTTGCTATTCCGCGACCAGGCGGCTGATCACCACCGTCACCTCGGGCTTCTTGCCCACCTCTTCCAGCGCGCATTGCCGCACGATGCGCCGGATCGCCTCGTCAAGCTTGTCGTCGTCGACCACCGTCTTGCGGTCCACGGTCTCGAGGAACTGGTTCAGGTCGCGTTCAAGCTCTTCCACCAGATCGCGGCCCGCCTTGCCTGCGGCGGGCAGTCCCATGGTCTCGACCCAGGCATCGCCGAGCGGGCGGTTCTCTTCGTCGATCAGGACGGTGACGACCGCCTGCCCATTCAGCGCCAGCCGGATGCGGTCACGCACCACGCCGTCCATCGCCCCGATCAGCACATTGCCGTCCAGATAGACGCGACCCGTCTCGACATGGCCCACCACGTGCGGGCGCGGTCCCGACAGCTCCACCATCGTCCCGTTCGGCACGATGGCCGAGCCGATGCCCTTGGCTTCCGCCAGTTTCGCATGTTCGCGCAGGTGCCGGTGCTCGCCATGCACCGGGATCAGGATGCGCGGCTTGACCAGGTCGTGGATCGCCTCGAGGTCCGGGCGGTTCGCGTGGCCCGATACATGGTAAAGCCCGCCCCGGTCATCGACGACATCGACCCCCATCTCGGAAAAGGCGTTCATGATCCGCAGGACCGACTTCTCGTTGCCCGGGATGGTCTTCGACGAGAACAGGAACATGTCGCCCGACTTCAGTTCAAGCCCGAGGTACTTGCCCCGGCTCAGCTGTGCCGTCGCCGCCCGCCGCTCGCCCTGGCTGCCGGTGACGATCAGCATCAGGTTGTCGCGCGGCACCTCGGCCGCGTCCTCGGGCGCGATCACGCTCGGAAAGTCGGTGATGATGCCGGTCTCGACCGCCGCGGTGATCATCTTGCGCATCGCCCGCCCCAGCAGGCAGATCGAGCGCCCGGCGGCCTTGCCCGCCTCGGCCAGCGTCCGCAGCCGCGCGATGTTCGAGGCGAAGGTCGTGGCAACGACCAGGCCCTTCTGCTCGGCGATCAGCGCCCGGATCGGCTCGGCCAGGGTCGATTCCGACCTGCCAGGATGCGGCGAGAACACGTTGGTGCTGTCGCAGGTCAGCGCGATCACCGGAGACTCCGCCGCCACCCCGCCCCAGAGCGCGGGGTCAAAGGCCTCGCCCACCACCGGGTTCGGGTCCAGCTTGAAGTCGCCCGAATGCAGGACGCGGCCCGCAGGCGTGTCGATCACCAGACCCGCGCTTTCAGGGATCGAATGGCTGATCGGCAGGAACTGCACCTTGAACGGCCCGGCCTCGACTGTCTGCGGCCGGGCCGAGACGACGTTGACCACATCCGTCGGGTTGCCCGCCTCTTCCATCTTCATCACGGCCAGCGCCGCGGTGAAGGGCCGCGCATAGACCGGCGCGCGCAGCTTGGGCCAGAGATGGCCAAGCGCGCCCACATGGTCCTCGTGCCCGTGCGTGATGAAGATCGCCTCGATCCGTTCGCGCCGCTCTTCCAGCCAGGTCACGTCGGCCATGATCAGGTCCACGCCCGGCGTGGTGTCCATGTCGGGGAAGGTCACCCCCAGATCGACGACGATCAGCCGTTCCTTGTCCGGCGGCCCGTAGCCGAAGACATAGGTGTTCATGCCGATCTCGCCGGCGCCGCCCAAGGGCAGATAGATCAGGCGGTCCTTGCTCATGCTGTCCCCAGTGCAACGTTGTGAGAGTGGATCAGGACCAGCCCGTGCATCGTCAGGTCGTCCTCCACGCTGTCGAAAATCCCGGTGCCCTGCGCAAACAGCGTCGCCAGCCCCCCGGTCGCGATGACTTTCATCGGGCGCTCCCGCTCGCTGCGGATCTGTCGCACGATGCCCTCGGTCAGACCGACATAGCCGTAATAGACCCCGGCCTGCATGCAGGCGACGGTGTTCTTGCCGATCGCCGTCTGCGGCTTGGACACGTCGACATGCGGCAGCGCCGCCGCCGCCATGTGCAGCGCCTCAAGGCTGGTGTTCACCCCCGGCGCGATGGTGCCGCCGATATAGGCCCCGTCCTGGTCCACCACGTCAAAGGTCGTGGCGGTGCCGAAGTCGACGATGATCAGGTCGCCGCCATGCCGGTCGAACCCGCCCACCGTATTCACCAGCCGGTCCGGCCCGACGGTCGTGCCCTGGTCCACCCTCGGCCCCACCGGCAACGCGCATTCCGGCTTGCCCACCACCAGCGGGCGGCAGTCGAAATAGCGGTTGCACAGGACGCGCAGGTTGAACACCACGCGGGGCACCGTGGACGAGATGATGGCCGCGTCGATCTCGACCGGCACCTTGTAGTGGTCCATCAGCGTCTTGAACCAGACGAAGTACTGGTCCGCCGTCCGCTGATGCTCGGTCGCGCAGCGCAGCGTGACGGCGAACTTCGCGCCGTCCCAGACCGAAAAGACCGTGTTGGTGTTCCCGCAGTCGATGCAGAGAAGCATGGGCCTGTCCTCGCCTTAGCCGAAACCCCGAGGGGCCCGGTCAGAAATACACATCCGCCGCCGGGATGGAATGCACCCCGCCGGTCTGGTCGCGCAGGATCAGCGCGCCGTCGCCGCCGATCGTGGTGAAGACGCCGGTGATGACCTGCGTCATCGTCCGCGCCGT
>JBJOQI010000192.1:0-8230 GCA_046050045.1 Pseudomonadota bacterium
ATGCCGGTTTCGGTGGTGGACAGGGGCGGATACAGCACCCAGCCGATGCCCGCACCAGCCTGCCCGTCACCGCCGGGCGCAAAGACCGAGGCGATGGCCAGCGACGATCCCGCCACGTACATCCAGTAGGACAGGTTGTTCATGCGCGGGAACGCCATGTCCGGCGCGCCGATCTGCAGCGGCATGAAGTAGTTGCCGAAACCGCCGAACAGCGCCGGGATGACGACGAAGAACATCATCAGCACGCCGTGACCGGTGATCAGCACGTTCCACAGATGCCCGTTGGGCGTGCATTCTGCGACGGTGGCCGCAGCAGTCATCCGCGCGCCTTCCAGGCACATGTACTGCACGCCCGGATACATCAGCTCCATGCGCATGTAGACGGTGAAGGCCACCGAGATGAACCCGACGATGGCCGCCGTGAACAGGTAGAGGATCCCGATGTCCTTGTGGTTGGTCGACATGAACCAGCGGGTGAAGAACCCGCGCGTGTCGTGGTGGTCATGCCCGTGAATGGCTGCATCCGCCATTGGCGTCTCCCGCTGTCTTGCCCTTGTGCCGCGCAGAAGGCTCCGCCCGGCCCGGTTCCCTTGGATGATGCGTGTTTAGCCACAGTGCCGCCGCGCCGCAACGACGGATGTTGATCTGGATCAAGATGAAACGTCGCAGGCGGCGGCGCCGCGTCAGCCCGCAGGGGCCGGGAACCGGGGGTGCCCCTCGCGGTCGAGTGAATCCGACAGCCGCTTGCCGCGTTCGGGGCGGAAACGCTCGGGCAGGGCAAGGAATCGGGTGATGCGGTCGGCGCGCAGGTGGCGGAAGTCCTGTGCCGTCTCGCACCAGATCGTCAGCAGCCAGGCATGGTCGAAGACGGTCAGGCCCAGGGGCCGGGCACGGCGGCGCGAGGTCGCGCCCGACAGCGCGACATAGTCGATCTCGGTCGTCTGGCGCTGCCGGATCGCGCGGCGGATCGCGGCGAGGTCGGTGGGCTGCGGGGCGGGCGCGGCGGGGCCCGCGCCGAGGATCGGCTCGGTCAGCGCGGGGCGGCGTTCGGACCGGGTCGCCCCGGCGATCTTGGACAGCGCGCGCTGCGCGGCACCGGCCAGCGCCGGGTCGCCGCGGGCGGCGACCAGACCCGCGCCGAGGGCCAGCGCGTCGAGTTCCTCTTCGTCCAGCCCGAGGGGCGGAAGGAAATAGCCGGGTTCGAGCACATAGCCCAGCCCGCCTTCGCCCCGCAGGGGCACGCCCATCGCCTGAAGATCGGCAAGGTCGCGATAGGCCGTGCGCAGAGAGATGCCGCAGTCGGCCGCAATCTCGCGCGCGGTCACCGGGCCGCGGCGCAGCCGCAGCGTGTCGAGCATCGACAGAAGGCGGAACAGGCGCAAGGTAACCCCACTGCCATTTTCTGACACAGGCCCAGCCTATCACCGTCGCACCAGCTGAAAAGGAGTTTGGGATGGAAAAGCAGACGAATGCGGCACAGCCCGGCGGAGCAACCGACGACGCGGCCGTCCTGGCGGTCATCGACCGGATGATGGGGGCCTTTGCGCGGGGGGATGTCGCGGGGATCCTTGCGACCTACCGCGACGGGGCGGTTGTCGTGGGCAGCCCGGGCGCGCCGGTCCGGGGCAAGCCCGCCCTGGCAGAGATGTTTTCGGGTTTCGTCGCCGCCGGGTTTCCCTTCACGCCCGGCCGGCACGAGGTTCTGGTCGCGGGGGATACGGCGCTGCACCTGATGGACTGGGCCGGAGCCGGGCCGGACGGGGTGGAATTCCGTGCCCTGTCCGTGGCGGTGCTGACGCGCGATGCCGGGGGCGCGTGGCGGATGGAGATCGACCACCCCTTCGGCGACGGGCTGATGCGCGCGGCCTGAGGGGCGGAACAGGGCGACGGGCGGCAAGATGCGCCGCCCGTGGCCTGCTTAACGGCAAGGACCTACTGCGACAGCGAGGCCAGGTAGGCCGCGACATTCTCGCCGGTGGCCAGCTTGAAGGTCATCTTCGACTTTGCAGCGGCATCGCCGGTCTTGTCGGCCAGATAGGCGGTCGGATCGGCGAGGTAGGTGGTCAGGCCGGCCTCGTCCCAGACGGCACCGGTCGCGCCGAGGGCGAGGATCGATTCGCCGTACTTGAAGTCGGCGACCGAGGCGACGGGGCGACCGATCACGCCGAAGAGGTTCGGGCCGGTCTTGCCGCCCTTGACGATGACAGTGCCGTCCGCCGCCGTGATGTTGTGGCACGAGACGCACTTCTTGAAATCCTTCTCGCCCTGCGCCGCATCGCCTGCAAGGGCGGCGGTGCCTGCGACAAGGCCGATGGCAGCGAGCGAGGCCGCGAGCAGTCTGGTCATGGATCGGGTTCTCCGGTTCGTGGGTTTCCGCGCCCGAAGGTGATCCGCCATCGGCGGGCGAAAAGCCAGTGACCATTTCGTCTCAGGTCCGGGCATGAAAAGGCCCCGGGAGGCGGGGCCGCCCGGGGCAGTCAGGGGACACTCAGGGGGAACGACGTGTCCGCAGGGAGGGAAAAGGGGCGTCAGTACCAGGCCGGGAAGGGCTCGGCCTGGCGGGTCGAGGGCTGGGGCACGCTGACCCAGGCCCCGGCCGTGACCTGGGCACGCAGGAAGACCTCGTCGATCTGCTGCAGCCGCCCGTCGAGGCGCACCAGCCGGATGGTGCCCAGCTGTGCCCGGCCCCGGACCGGCGAGGCAACGAGGGCGGCGCCGGTGGTTTCGAGGACGAGGATGTCGGCCGAGGCAAGCCGGGCCTGGTATCCGTGGCTGCCCGCACCGTCAGCACGGGCAGCCAGGGGAGAGGTAAATGCAAGCGCCGCGGTGGCGGCGATCAAGAACGCCTTCATCAGAAAACTCCGTTGAAAAACAACACCGTCAATGGCAGGCAGATTGCGCCCGAAGCGGCCGTGCACGCCAGTCGGGGATTCCTTACCGTTGGGTCAAGTTCCGGCCGGCTCAGGCGCCGGGTGCCGTACACAGCTGCGCGAAGGCGGGCTCGAAGGTCGCGCGCAGGGCGGCGTCGAGGTCGGCCATCGTGACCGGAAGCCCGAGGTCGACAAGGCTGGTGACACCATGGCCCGCGATGCCGCAGGGCACGATGCCGTCGAAGTGGGACAGGTCCGGCTCGACGTTGATCGAGATGCCGTGGAAGCTGACCCAGCGGCGCAGGCGCACGCCGATGGCGGCGATCTTGTCGTCGCGCGGGGTGCCGTCGGGCAGCGGGGGCTGGTCGGGCCGCGGGATCCAGACGCCGACGCGGCCGGGGCGGATCTCGCCCCTGACGTTGAACTCGGCCAGGGCGTCGATCACCCAGCGTTCCAGCGCGCGCACGAAGCAGCGCACGTCACTGCTGCGCGCCTTGACGTCAAGCATCGCGTAGATCACCCGCTGGCCCGGCCCGTGATAGGTGTACTGGCCGCCACGGCCGACCGGGTAGACCGGGAAGCGGTCGGGCTGGATCAGGTCTGCGGGGTCGGCCGAGGTGCCGGCGGTGTAGAGCGGCGGGTGTTCGAGAAGCCAGATCGCCTCGCCCGCGCGGCCTTCGTTCATGGCCGCGACATGGGCCTCCATTGCCGCCACCGTCTCGGGATAGGGGGCGAGGCCGGGGATATGGGTCCAGTCAACCATGATGCTCCTCGGGCCGGTCGCCCATCAGATAGCGCGGGCCCGTGCCGTTGCGGGCGGCCCTGTCCCCGGCGTTATAGAGCGCGCAGCGGTCCAAGGACAGGCAGCCGCAGCCGATGCAGCCGTCGAGCTTGTCGGAGAGCTGTTGCAGGGCCGCAATCCGCTCGGCGATCCTGGCGCGGAAGGTCGTGGCGATGCGTTCCCAGTCATGGCGGTCGGGCGCGCGATCGGCGGGGAGGGCAGCGAGGTGGCCCGCGATCTCGGCCAGCGGAAAGCCCAGGCGCTGGGCAATGAGGGCGAAGGAAAGGCGGCGGAGGTCTGCGCCCGAATAACGCCGGTGGTTGCCCTGGTTGCGCAGGGGCCGGACGATGCCGTGGGTCTCGTAGAAGCGGATGGCCGAGACGGCGAGGCCGGAACGCTCGGCCAGGTCGCCGATGGTGAGGCCCTGACGCATGGAAAAAACCCCTTGATCTAAAGTTAACTTGAGAAATTACACAGCGAGTCGGGAATGACAAGCAACGGAGGATGTCATGGACCTGACGACAGGAAGCGACCGGCGGCGGGGTGCGTTCGGGCGCGCGGTTGCCCGGCTGGGGCGGTGGCTGGGCCGCGCGGAGGGCGCGATCCCGGAGCGGGAGCTGCCCGCGTGGCTGCGCCGCGACATCGGGCTGGAGCAGGCAGGCCAGGACGGGAGGCGGGCATGACACGGCTGGAACATGTGAACGTGACGGTCGAGGACCCGGACGGGACGGCGGTGATCCTGTGCGACCTGTTCGGGTGGACGGTACGCTGGGCGGGGCCCGGCATGACGACGGGGCGCACGGTGCATGTAGGGGGCAGCGACAGCTATCTGGCGCTGTTCAGCTATGGCAGTCCCGATGCCATGCGGCAGGAAAGCCACCGGACCCTCGGCGGGCTGAACCACATCGCGGTCGTGGTGGATGACCTTGCCGCGACGGCGGCGCGGGTCAGGGCGGCGGGGTTCGTGCCGGGCGAGGTGCACGACTACGAGCCGGGCCGCCGGTTCTATTTTCCGATGCCCTGCGGGATCGAGATCGAGGTGGTGAGCTATCCGTAAGGGGCTGGCCCCGCCCGCCCCGCCTGCCGCTGTTGTTTCCCCGACAGGTGATTGTCCGAATCCGCGGAATGCGTCAGGCTAGCGGCGATTTCTGCGATTGGGCCGTCCGGCGGGCGGGCCCGGGATTTTGAGGGAGGTGTTGGAATGGCTCACAAGCGGATCGGACTGGCGGCTTTGGCCGCGGCCTTTGCCCTGACGCAGGGCGCGCCCGCGCGGGCGGATGGCGATGCCATCGTCGGCGGGATCATCGGCGGGATCATCGGCGGCGCAATTGCGAACGGGGCGAAGAACTCGAACCGGACGCGGACGACCACGCGGTCGTCGGGCGTCTCGACGGCGCAGCGCGAGGCCAACCGCGAGGTGCAGGTGGCACTGAACCACTTCGGCTTCCCGGTCGGCACGCCGGATGGCGCGATCGGACCGAAGTCGCGGGCGGCGATCTCGGAATACCAGGCGATGCTGGGCTTTCCGGCGACGGGCCAGCTGACCGAGTTCGAGCGCAGCCATCTGGTGACCTCGTACCACCGCGCGGTTGCGGGCGGGGCGCTGACGGTGCAGCAGGCGGCGCAGACGCCGATGGGCATGAAGGGCCTCTTGGTCACCTGGCGCGACGAGGCGCTGGGCATTCAGCCGCAAGCGACGGTTGCGGCGGCCGCGCCGGCCGACCCCAACCCGTTCAAGGAAACGGAGGCCGTCGACGATCAGGCCGCAGCCACGCTGGCGGCAGCCCCGGAGGCAGAGCCCGAGGCGGGCGCGTTGCCCAACTTCATGGCGACGGCACCGGCGGGCACCTCGCTGGCCTCGCACTGCAACAAGGTCAGCCTGCGGACGTCGACCAACGGCGGCTACCTGACCGTGGCCAGCATGACCGACCCGATGCAGGCGCTGGGCGAGCAGTTCTGCCTGGCGCGCGGCTATTCGATCGCGCTGGGCGAGGACCTGGCCTCGCAGGTGCAGGGCTTCACGCCCGAGCAGATCGCGCAGCAATGCGGCGGCTTCGGCCCGGCGATGCAGGCCCAGCGGGCGGCGCTGTCGCTGAAGCCCGCCGAAGAGGTGCTGCGCGAGGTCGAGGGCTTTGCGCTGTCGACCGGGATGGCGCCGGAACAGCTGGCAGGCACTGCACGGATCTGCCTGTCGGTCGGCTACAAGACCGACAACATGGATGTGGCGGTGTCCTCGGCGCTGATCCTGGCCGCCCTGGGCGAGGGGGCCTATGGCGAACTGCTGGGGCATCACCTGAGCCAGGGCTTCGGCGCGACGCAGCGCCCCGACCTTGCGCTGGTGTGGTACGAGCGCGGGCTGGATGCGGCGTCGACGCCGACGGGTGCGGTCTTTGCCCCCGACCAGGCCGGGCGGCTCGACCTGATCCGGCAGGCGGCCTACATCATCGGCGGCAAGCCCGACCAGGCGGCGCTGCCCGAAGCGGTGCCGGCGGCCCTGCCGAGCTTCAACCTGCCCGTGGCGCCCGCACCGCAGGCCGAGGTGGCGGTGGCAGAGCCCGTGGCCGAACCTGTGGCCGAGCCGGTGGTTGAGGCCGTAGCGGAACCCGTGGCCGAGGCGCCTGCCCTGACGGTCGAGGCGGCGGCCGAGGTGCCGGCCGATCCGGCGATGGCGGCGGCTGCGGGACCGGTGAATGCCATCTACAACGTGGCCAAGCTGCCGCTGCTGCTGCTGGGCAACTGACGGCCGGGGCGGCGGGGCGGGCCGAGGGGGAAAGGGGCACGAATCCTCTTTTCTTCCCCGAAAGCCTTCGCTAATACGCCGCCCACCAAGATCGTGCGGATGTGGCGGAATTGGTAGACGCGCAGCGTTGAGGTCGCTGTTCCTTAACCGGAGTGAAAGTTCGAGTCTTTTCATCCGCACCACTGGTTCCCTTCCGGGAACAGGCAGGGCCCCCTCGCGGGGCCCTTTGCATTTCGCCCGCTGCGTGAAAACTGGCCCCCTGGCCCTGTATCCTGCCGATGTCGCGGGCAGGCAGGAACGTGCCGCTTTTTGCCGGACTGGACTCACCGAAGGCTGTTGCATTGGACCGACGGCTTCGCTTTAGTCGGCGTTCAGAACAGTCGGCGCAAAGCCGCAAGAAAAACGGGGATGTCTGTTTGGCCAGAGCCGACAATGATCGCGCCTATGTCGAGTTCGAGCGCGTCCAGAAAAGCTATGACGGCGAGACGCTTGTCGTCAAAGACCTGAACATGTCGATCGCCAAGGGCGAGTTCCTGACGATGCTCGGGCCGTCGGGGTCGGGCAAGACCACCTGCCTGATGATGCTGGCGGGGTTCGAGACCGCAACGCATGGCGAGATCCGGCTTGACGGCAAGCCGATCAACCAGGTGCCGCCGCACAAGCGGGGCATCGGCATGGTGTTCCAGAACTATGCGCTGTTTCCGCACATGACGGTGGGCGAGAACCTCGCCTTTCCGCTGGAAGTGCGGAACATGGGCAAGGCCGAGCGCGAGGAGAAGATCGCCCGCGCGCTGGACATGGTGCAGATGGGCAAGTTCGCGAGCCGCAGGCCCGCGCAACTGTCGGGCGGCCAGCAGCAGCGCATCGCGCTGGCCCGCGCGCTGGTGTTCGATCCCAAGCTGGTGCTGATGGACGAACCGCTGGGCGCGCTGGACAAGCAGTTGCGCGAGCACATGCAGTTCGAGATCAAGGCCCTGCACGAACGCCTTGGAATCACTGTGGTTTATGTCACGCACGATCAGGGCGAGGCGCTGACGATGAGCGACCGCGTGGCGGTGTTCAACGATGGCGTGATCCAGCAGCTTGCGCCGCCGTCCGACCTGTACGAGCGGCCCGAGAACAGCTTTGTCGCGCAGTTCATCGGCGAGAACAACAAGCTGCCCGGCACGATCGAGGAGCTGTCGGGCGACAAGGCGCTGGTGCGTCTGGCGACGGGCGAGCTGATCGACGCGACGCCGGTGAACGTGACGGAAAAGGGCGGGCGCACGCTGGTGTCGATCCGGCCCGAGCGGGTCGAGTTCAAGCCCGAGATGATGCCGCCGGGTGCCCACATGATCGACGCCGAGGTGCGCGACGTGATCTACATGGGCGACATCCTGCGGGCGGTCCTGCATGTGGCGGGCACGGACGACTTCGTGATGAAGATGCGCAATACGCTGGGGCAGACCAAGCTGTCGCCCGGCCAGAAGATCAAGGTGGGCTGGCATCCGCAGGATGCCCGCGCGCTGGATCCTTGATGACGCCCCCGGCGACGGGGGCCAAGAAACGAGCAGCTGTGTTCAACCTGGGAGTCAAACAATGAAGAAGATCCTGATCCTCTCGACCGCACTGTCGGCGGCGGCCTTTGCGGCCAGCGCCGATGTGACGGTCATGTCTTGGGGTGGCGCCTATGGCGAAGCCCAGACCGAAGCCCATGTGAAGCCCTGGGCGGCTGCCACCGGCAACGCCACCGTCATGGTCGACAGCGACAACCCGGCCCCGGCGATCAAGGCGATGGTGGAGGCGGGCACCGTGACCGTCGACGTGGCCTCGCTGGAATATGCCGATGCGATCCGCCTG
>JBJOQI010000193.1:0-2797 GCA_046050045.1 Pseudomonadota bacterium
GTGATCGAGGCCGCCCGCAAGGTCTTTGACCGCAAGCAGGCCGTCACCGGCTGGCTGATGCGCGACGATCAGGCAGAGGTGATGCAATGATCCGGGTTCTGGTTACCTCTCTCTGGGCGTCGCTGGCTGCATGTCCGGCGCTGGCCGCGGTCGAGATCAAGGACGTGACTTCGCCGGGCGGCATCAGGGCCTGGCTTGTCGAGGAACATTCGATTCCCTTCGTGGCGCTCGAGCTTCGCTTTCGCGGTGGCACCAGCCTTGACGCGCCGGGCAAACGCGGCGCGATCAACCTGATGACGGCCCTGATCGAAGAGGGCGCGGGCGATCTCGATTCGCAGGGCTTCGCCGCCGCGCGCGAATCGCTGGCTGCCGACATCAGCTTTGACAGCTATTCCGATGCCGTCTCGGTCTCGGCCCGCTTCCTGACCGAGAACCGGGATGCCTCGGCCGACCTTCTGCGCAAGGCGCTGACCGAGACGCGGTTCGACCAGGATGCCATCGACCGGGTGCGGGCGCAGGTTGCCTCGATCATCCAGTCCGACGCGAAGGACCCCGAGAGGATCGCCGGCAAGGCCTTCGATGCGCTGGCTTATGGCGACCACCCCTATGCGACATCGCAGAACGGCACGCTCGACAGCCTTGCCGCATTGACGCAGGCCGACATGTTCCAGGCGCGGGACCGGGTGATCGCGCGGGACAGGGTCTTCGTTTCGGCGGTGGGTGACATCACCGAGGCCGAACTGGGCCTGATGCTCGACCGGCTTCTGGGCGGCCTGCCTGCAACGGGGGCCGAGATGCCGCCGCGTGCGGACTTCGCGCTGACCGGTGGCGTCAGCCTGACCGACTTCGCCTCGCCCCAGTCGGTCGTGGTCTTCGGGCAGGTCGGGCTGAAGCGCGACGACCCGGATTTCTTCGCGGCCTATGTGCTGAACCACATTCTGGGCGGCGGCGGTTTCGGGTCGCGCCTGATGGACGAGGTGCGCGAGAAGCGCGGCCTGACCTACGGGATCGGCACCTACCTGTTGCCGATGGACCTTGCCGAGACCTGGCAGGGCTCGGTCCAGTCCGCCAACGAAAAGGTGGCCGAGGCGATCGAGGTGATCCGCGCCGAATGGGCCAAGGTCGCCGCGGGCGAGGTCACGGAGGCGGAACTTGCCGCGGCCAAGACCTATCTGACCGGCTCTTACCCCCTGCGCTTCGATGGCAACGGGCCGATTGCCGACATTCTGGTCGGAATGCAGATGCAGGGCCTGCCGCCGGATTATGTGGTCAACCGCAACTCCTATATCGAGGCGGTGACCCTGGCCGACCTCAAGCGGGTCGCGGCGCAGTGGCTGAAGCCCGACGCGCTGCGGTTTGTCGTCGTGGGCCAGCCGGTCGGACTGACCGCAACGGACTGATCGCCATTGGCGGAATCGCTGCGGGCATGCTAATCCTAGTGGGATGAACGCCCACAGCCCCAAGATACGCCCGATCATCCGTCAGCTGGACGAGGCCGCCGTGAATCGCATCGCGGCGGGCGAGGTGGTCGAACGCCCGGCGAGCGCGGTGAAGGAACTGGTCGAGAATGCACTCGATGCCGGGGCCAAGCGGGTTTCCGTCGACATCGCCGACGGCGGCAAGACGCTGATCCGGGTGACCGACGACGGCTGCGGCATGACCGCGGAGGACCTGCCCCTGGCACTGGCCCGGCACGCGACGTCGAAGATCGACGGGTCGGACCTGCTCAACATCCATTCCTTCGGGTTCCGGGGCGAGGCGCTGCCCTCGCTCGGGGCCGTAGGTCGCCTGTCGATCACCAGCCGGGCCGAGGGCGATGCTGCCCATGACATCCGCGTGTCGGGCGGGCGGATGGAGCCGGTGCGCCCCGCCGCCCTGTCACGCGGCACGGTGGTCGAGCTGCGCGACCTCTTCCACGCCACGCCCGCGCGGCTCAAGTTCCTGCGGACCGACCGGGCCGAGGCGCAGGCGGTGACCGACGTGATGCGGCGGCTGGCGATGGCCGCGCCGCAGGTGGCCTTCACGCTGACGGATGTCTCGGGCGGCGCGGCGCGGACCGTCCTGCGCGCCGACGCTGAACAGGGCGATCCGTTCGATGCCCTTGCCGCGCGGCTGGCGCGGGTCCTGGGCGCGGATTTCGCGGCCAATGCGCTGCGGATCGACGCCGGGCACGAGGGCATCCACCTGTCGGGCTACGCCGCCCTGCCGACCTATTCGCGCGGAGCGGCGGTCGAGCAGTTCGTCTTCGTCAACGGCAGGCCGGTGCGCGACAAGCTGCTGCTCGGCGCGCTGCGAGCGGGCTACATGGACGTGCTGTCGCGCGACCGGCATCCGGCGGCGGTCCTGTTCCTGACGACGGACCCCGAGCGGGTGGATGTGAACGTGCACCCCGCCAAGGCCGAGGTCCGCTTCCGCGAGCCGCAGGCGGCGCGTGGTCTGGTGGTCTCGGCCCTGCGCCAGGCCCTCGCCGGGGCGGGGCATCGGGCGTCGTCCACCGTCGGGGCGGCGACGCTGGCGGCCCTGCGGCCCGAGGCCCCGGCTGCGCCCCGCGTCTACCAGATGGACCGTCCCGCGCCGCAAGGCCTGGCGGTCGCCTTCCGTGCACAGGCCCCGGCGATGCCCGGCTTTGCGGAAGCACCCCTGCCGACGGCCCGGATCGAACCGGAGACCGGGGACACCACCCGCCCGCTCGGGGCCGCGCGGGCGCAGGTGCACGAGAACTACATCATCGCCCAGACTGACACGGGCATCGTCATCGTCGACCAGCACGCCGCGCATGAGCGGCTGGTCTATGAAC
>JBJOQI010000194.1:0-3927 GCA_046050045.1 Pseudomonadota bacterium
AGCAGGACCAGCGCAATCGACAGATGCTCGATCTTCTGCACGAAGAAGGGCGCGGCGGCAGCGGCGAACTTGGCATCGCCCGCGCCGACATTGGCAAACTGGTTCAACAGGATGCCGATCACCAGAACCGCCCCTGCGCTGACCCAGCGCCAGAGCCAGGCGTCGAGCGGGATCACCAGGAACCCCGCCACCGCGAAAATGGCCAGCAACGCCATCACCGCCTGGTTCGGGATCTTCATGTACTTCAGGTCGGTGAAGATCACCCAGAGCCCGACCGGCAGGCACAGAAGGAACAGGGCCGCATAGGCCTGCGTGACGGAAAGTTGCAGCATCTGGGATCAGCCCTGCGATACGTTGGAATCAAGCGCCTCGAGTGCGCGGGCCGCCTCGGGGAAGTGCTGCGGCGAGGTCTCGACCGCTTCCTCCAGCAGGCTCTTGCCGGTCGACACGTCACCCTGCTTGATGGCCGACAGCGCGGCCGTGTACAGCAGCTGCGCCCGCTCGATCTGGGTCATGTCGACGATGGGCAGCGTGTACTTGCGCTGCGCTGCCCGCGACAGGACGAGGTTGTTCTTGGCGGTGAACAGCCGCGGGTCATAGGTCAGCGCCTGCGCGAACAGCTTTTCGGCGCCCGGATAGTCGCCGCGCGTCAGCTTGGAAAAGCCCCAGTTGTTCATCACGCCGGCGGGCGTCGTCGTCAGGCCCACGGCAGTCTCGTAGAAGCTGTCGGCCTTGTCCCACTTCTTGTTGGCATCGGCCACCATCGCTTCCAGCTTGTAGCGCAGGAAGGTCTCGTGGGTCGGCGGGATGGTGTTCAGTGTCTCTTCGGCGCGGGTCCATTCGTTGGCGCGGATATAGGCATCGGCCAGCGACACGCGGTCTTCGTTGGTGGCCTCGGGCATCGTCACGATCTCGGACCAGACAATGGCCGCCTCGGTCGGCTTGGCCGCCTTGACCAGCGACTGCGCCAGCCCGCGCTTGAGGTCGATGCGCTCGGGGCGCTCGGCCGAGGCCTTGCGGAAATAGGTTACCGCCTCGTTCGGGTCGCCGACCGTCAGCATCAGGTCGTTGAGGTTGGACTCGTCGATGACATTGACGCTTTCCAGCGCCCGCTCGACCTCGGCGTCAGAGTTCTTCTGACAGGCCGACAACACGGCCACGCCTGCGATGCAGGCTGAAAGAATGATGGTTTGGCGCATTTTCTGCGTCCTTTTCTGCCCGTAGCCTCAATGCCTGGAGAGGAGCAGATATTCGCCTGTACCGCGCCTTACCAGGGAGAATTCTTCTTCTTGCGGGGCATCATAGGCGGGGTTTTCAAGTTTGGCGAGCGCCAGGGTCAGATTTTCGCGGATCGAGTCGGATTCGCCACTGTCCAGCGCAAAGGCCGTCTGGAAGACGCGGCTTGCCTCGGCCACCTCGCCCTTTTCCATCAGCACGACGCCGAGGTTGTTCCAGGCCGGAACGAACTTTTCGTCCAGTTCCAGCGCGCGGCGCAGCATCTGTTCGGCCTGGCCAAGCCGGCCGAGCGCAAGGTTGGCCGAGCCGACGGCCGACAGCAGGTCCGCCGATACCCCGCCCCGCTCGGCCGCGGCCCGGTAATAGGCCTTCAGCGCCAGTTCCGGCTCGCCTGCCGCCATCAGCCGGTGGCCGACAATCAGCCCGTCGATGGCTGTGCCATCTTTTGCCGGCCCCGACGGCGCATAGGGCGAGCCATCCCGGGATGTGGCAAGGCCGCCTGTCTGCTGACAGGCGGCCAGAACGCCGACGATGGCGGCAAGGCAGACAGTGGAGAACCGCATCGACCTACATTTTGAAGTTCTTGAAGAGCTGCATCATATCGTAGACCGAGGGACCGACAAGGATGATCAGCAACGGCGGCACGGTGAACATCATCGTGCCCAGCGTCATCTTGGTGGGCAGCTTGTTGGCGGCTTCTTCGGCACGCATCACGCGCTTGTCACGCATTTCCGCGGCATAGACCCGCAGCGCCTCGGCGATCGAGGTGCCGAACTGCTGCGACTGGATCATCACCGTCACGAAGGACGAGATGTCGGGCACGCCCGCCCGTTCGGCAAAGCCGCGAAGGACGTTGGTCTTGTCCTTGCCGGCCTTGACCTCGGCCGAGACGATTTCCAGCTCTTCCGCCAGCGCCGGGTAGCCGGCCTGCATTTCCTTGGCGACGCGGATGATCCCCTGGTCAAGCGACTGGCCCGCCTCGACGCAGACCAGAAGCATGTCGAGCGTGTCGGGGAAGCCGTTCTGCATTTCGCCCTGGCGGGCCGCGACGCGCTTTTCGATCCAGTATTTCGGCAGGTAGTATCCGATACCGCCCGGTGCGATGACGGCCAGCAGCAGCGTCGTCGTCGAGACCTCGCCCGTCGCCGAAGAGACGATGGCATAGATCACGCCGCAGAGCAGGAAGAACACGCCCAGCGCAAACTGGATCGCGTGGAAGGTGCGCACGGCATTGCGGCCGCGATAGCCCGCCCGCGTCATCCGCAGGCGCGCCGTCGTCATTTCCTCTTCCGTCTTCGGTTCAAGGAATGTCGCGAACTTGTCCAGCTTCTGCGAATTCGCCCCGCCCATGCGCAGCGATTTCTTGGTCCGCGGGTCGATGCGGCTCGGCTCGGCCGACCCTCTTGCGTCCTTCAGCTTGCTCAGCGGATCGGCGCGGCGCTTCAGCATCGTCGGCAGCGCCACGAGCATCAGGATAAGGCCAAGTGCGCCGACCGCGATCAGCGGACCGAGCGGCCCGAGCGCGTTGACGAGGATGTCGTTGAGCTGCTGCATGGCGGGTGGCCTCTCAGACCTTGATGTTGGTCATGATCTTCATGAAGACCACGTTGACGGCGAGGAAGGTGAAGACAATCAGCGCCGCCGGGATGAAGGCAGAGGTGTTCTTGACCGTGTCGTAGTAGTCGGGCTTGAGGATCTGGATGATCACCAGCACGCCGACCGGGAACATCGACAGGAACAGGCCCGACCATTTCGCTTCAGCGGTGATCGCCTTGACGCGGCGGAACAGGCGGAAGCGCGACCGGATCACCTTGGCCAGACCGTCGAGGATCTCGGCCAGGTTGCCGCCCGACTGGCTCTGGATCGTGACGGCCACGGCAAGGAAGCGCAGGTCCTGCATGTCCATCCGCTCGGCCAGATCCTTCAGCGATTCCGTCACGTCGCGGCCATAGGCGCTTTCGTCGGCAATCATGCCGAACTCGGTCCCCAGCGGGTCGGGAACCTCCTTGGCGACGATCTGGATCGCCGACGAGAAGGGGTGACCGACGCGCAGGCTGCGCACCATCAGTTCGACCGCGTCGGGAAGCTGTTCCTCGACCATCGACAGGCGCTTCTTGGCCTTGTTGTTCACCCAGATATAGACCGCGCCCACGCCCATCAGCACGGCCAGGGCGATCTGCACCGGCGTCGAGGCGGCGGTCCCGAACTTGAGGCCGATGAAGGCCACGACCGACAAGAGTGCCATCACCCCGATCAGCGCCTTGGGCGAGAAGGCGATATTGGCCTTCTGCGCCTTGTCGGCCAGCAGGGAGTACAGCGGGATGCCCTTGGCTTTCAGGTGCTGGCTGGCTTCCTTGCGCAGCTGTTCCAGAACCTGCTCGCGCTGGCCGCCCTTCTCCAGCAGCGCCAGGCGACGGTTCACCCGGCTGTTCAGCGAGATCGACTTGCCGAAGACGACCAGATAGATGCCTTCGACAAGCAGAAGCACGGCCACGAAGATCAGGCCGTAGATGATGGGCGTCGGGCTGATGATCATGCCGCCTTACTCCGCTGCGATGGGTTCGTAGATCGAGGCCGGCAGATCGTAGCCCCACTGGCGGAACCGGTCGGCATAGTGCGAACGCACCCCCGTCGCGGTGAAGCGGCCGATGATCTTGCCATCGGGGGCAAGGCCAAGACGCTCGTAGCGGA